>JAITAM010000110.1 GCA_031284085.1 Spirochaetaceae bacterium | reverse complement strand
CCGAACTTGCCCTGCTTGCCGCTGCCGCTCTCGATCTGCACCGCGATATACGCCGTCTTCCCCGTGTCCCCGTAGTCGAACTCGATGAAATCCCGCTTGCGCCGTGTGAAAAACGATTTGCGCAAGTCTTCCGGCCTTTCCGGCAGCGCCTCCCCCGGTGCGACAACGCTATACCAGACGCGGTAGCCCGTGTTGGCCTTGTCATGCGGGGTGCCCGACACAAAGACAATCCGAACCCCCAGTTCGCCCGGCCCCCGCAAGAAGATCTCCGCCATCACTTGACCTGTGGGCGCGCCCACCGGCGTGGAACTCGCATCGTGGAGCTTCAGTCCCAGACTGATAAGGTCGGCCTCCGTAAGCGGCGGCACAAGAAAATAGCGCCGCTTAATGTCCCGCATCTTGTCCGTCATCGCGTCGAAAGCTGCTCTGCATTTGGCCGTTGCCACCGGCGTACGCGTGGATTCAGTTTTCGCCTCCGTCAACGCGGCCTCCGCCGTGTCCGCTAGCGTGGTGAGTGCCTGCGTAATGGCCTCCGGTATGCTAAACGCCGTCCCTTTTGTCCCCAGCACGATGATCCACTCCCGCGCCATTGCCAGCTTGCCTTCCCGCGTGTGGAGGAGCCAGTCCGTATTATACGCCATAAAAAACCTCCTCGTGTTCATGGCTTGCAGGAATGCCCGTTTCGCGTGCAAAGTGGACGTTCCTGCCCTCAAAATAGAAGATTACTGTGTTAGATTGGTTTGCGTTGTCGACAATACGTCCCGCGTTGTCGACAATATGTCCCGCGTTGTCGACAATATGTCCCGCGTTGTCGACAATATGTCCCGCGTTGTCGACAATACGTCCCGCGTTGTCGACAATACGTCCCGCGTTGTCGACAATACGCCCCGCGTTGTCGACAATATGCCCCGCGTTGTCGACAATATGCCCCGCGTTGTCGACAATACGTCCCGCGTTGTCGACAATATGCCTCGCGTTGTCGACAATATGAAGTGCGTTGTCAATAGAATGAGTTATCTTGTCTGCCGGATAGGCCGCGCCGGAAGCTCCGGTGGAAAGGTTAGCGCTTAGAAGATGGACAAACGGGTATAAATTCTTCGGGGGGTATCCCATTAGAACTCATAATCCGGCCTTGCGGACGAACTAGAGGACTCTTTTTCTCATACATACGGTATATTTTAGTTTCCCTATTCATAATCGTAATAATACTACACCACAGGCTGGATCCCTTGTCAAGAAATATTTAACAAAAGTGGCGAAAAAAGTGAAAAAAGTTACGAATTTTGTTTTGCGCGCCTTTGTTTAAGGCAAGGCGGAGAGGCAGCGCCATAATGGGAGTATAAAGCTGTAGTACTTCCTCCCGCTTTGCGCCGGTTACCTTGGGAAAAAGCTGAGCCTTGGGCGGCCGGTGATAGGGCAAGACGCCCGCTCAAAAGGAGCGGATCACCCTTCTCCTAAATATGCTTTGCGCACCCTATCATCGTTAAGGAGTGTTTTGCCGGTATCTTGCATAGTGATGGCGCCGGTCTCAAGCACATACGCATAGTCGGCAATCTCAAGGGCGGCGTGAGCATTTTGTTCAATTAAAAGAATTGTTGTGCCTGCCGCATTTATCTCTCGAATAATGTCAAAAATCATCTTTGAGATAAGCGGGGCAAGACCAAGAGACGGTTCATCAAGCATAAGAAGTTTGGGGTGAGACATGAGGCCGCGGGCAACTGCTACCATTTGCTGTTCACCGCCGGAAAGAGTTCCCCCGTGCTGGTGCATACGTTCTTTAAGTCGAGGGAAAAGCGTAAAACATTTATCACGGTTTTGACGGATAGCGGCCTTGTGTTTTTGTGTATAAGCACCGAGCATGAGATTCTCTTCAACCGTTAAATTAGGAAACACATGACGGCCTTCCGGAATAAGCACCAGACCGGACGTTACAATATCTTTAGTATCGTGTCCGGTAATATCCGTACCGTTCCATGTAATCTTTCCTGATGCGGTTTTCACCATGCCGATAATGCTGTTAAGCATGGTGCTTTTTCCTGCGCCGTTGGCGCCGATTAACGTGATGATCTTTCCATCTTCAACTACAAGGTCAATTCCCTGAAGTGCATGAATACCGCCATAAAAAACAGAAACCCCTTCAAGCTGTAACATGAGTCGTCCCTTTCCTAAATTGTCTTGGCATTTATGGATGCCTTACTCTACTCCCAAGTAAGCATCAATTACTTTTTGATTTTTCTGTATTTCCGAAGGTGTTCCTTCCGCAATAGTGATACCGTAGTCTAGTACATAAAGCCGGCTGCAAATACCCATAACGACTTGCATATGATGCTCAATAAGCAGTACCGAAATGTGAAACTTATCGCGTATTCCGGTAATAAAGCCCATGAGTTCCTGTGATTCTTGAGGATTCATACCGGCAGCCGGCTCGTCAAGAAGCAAAAGCATCGGACCGGTTGCAAGCGCACGGATAATCTCAAGCCTTCGCTGCTTGCCATAAGGCAGCGAAACGGCATTATCAAGGGCATTATCAAGAAGACCCACAGATTCAAGCAGCTCAAAGGCAAAATCACAAGACTTTTTTTCTTTGCTCCGGTATGTTGGAAGGTGGAGAATTGCCTCAAAAAGAGAGGGATGAGAGCGCAGGGTACAGGCGACGAGGATATTTTCTAATACCGTCATTTCGTGGAAAAGCCGTATATTCTGAAATGTTCTTGCAATACCGGCATCAGTGATCTTATGCGGCTGTTTACCCATTATACTCTTGCCGTTAAGGGCAATAGAACCGCTTGTCGGTACATAGACGCCGGTAATCATATTAAAAACCGTGGTCTTACCGGCGCCATTAGGCCCTATAAGTCCAACGATCTCGCCGTCATTAACGGTCAATGAAAGACCTGCGACTGCCGTGAGCCCGCCAAATTGCATCGTTACGTTATTAGTTGTAAGCATGAAGGCTTTCCTTAATGGCTGCGTTTTAATTGCAGCATATTCCATGAGAATTCCCGCTTACCCATCAATCCTTGCTGCCGGTAAATAACAATGAGGAGGAGTAGTATACTAAATACTACCATTCGCAATCCGGGAAGTCCTTGAGTTTGAATAAAAATAAGATTGAGAGGTCCATCAAGGAATCGAAGTGCTTCCATACCAATAGTGATGACAATAGCGGCAACTATAGAACCGGTAAGACTGCCATTACCACCAAGCACCACGATAAGGAGGATGTTGTACGTGAGGCTGAAAGTAAACATTTTTGGATCGATAGTCGACATAAGGTGTCCGAGGAGAGCGCCGCCAATACCCGCTAAGAAGCTGGCTATGGTAAAAGACTGGATTTTAATCTTAGCTATATTTATCCCCATGGACTGTGCTGCTATTTCATTATCACGCACTGCCCGGCAGGCTCGACCGAAGGATGAGCGAATAAGGGCAAACATGAAAACAATAACAATAAAGACAGCAGCCCAGACTGTAAAGGTCGTAGAGAAGCGCGGTAAGCCTTTCAGCCCCAAAGCACCGTTGGTGATCGTTTGTGTATTAGTCAGCACGACACGAATTATTTCAGAAAACCCTAAGGTCGCTATGGCAAGGTAGTCATCATGAAGACGCAATACCGGCGTACCAATGAGAAATCCGGCCAGTGCCGTTATAGCTCCGGCAATAAGAAGAGCCGGAACAAACGGTAACTGGATGGTAGCAAGCGCCGGTACAATGGGGGCAAGAAAGAAATTCATTTCTTTTTGCGCCGGACTCATGGTCAAAAGTGCGCTTGTGTAAGCCCCTATTGCCATAAAACCGGCATGTCCTAATGAAAAGAGACCGGTAAAACCGTTTACCAAGTTAAGGCTAAGTGCAAGAATAATGTAAATACCGCAGAGATTAAATATACGCAGGTTAAAAGAACCGAATGTTGCGTTAGCTATAAACACAAAGCCTACGATACATAAAGCCGCACCGAGGTTTAACCCAAAGCGCTTATTAAAAAAAGATGGCATAGACTTACCTTTCTATTTTCTGTAAATATGATGCAGCGATTGTATCATCCGGTTCAAAGGCAAGCACAGTACGAAAAAAAGCTTCGGCTTCATCAGTGCGCCCCATTTTTAATGATAATGCACCAAGGTTAGAAATGATCTTTACGTTTTCACTATCTTTCCGCAGAGCAATGAGCAGTTCTGCGCGGGCATCGGCAAAGTCTCCTAGTTCCATAAGGCAAATTGCAAGCTCATTGCGCGTGTCGCTGTTGTTGCCGCCTAATTCAAGAGCCTTTTCAAAAGCTTTGCGAGCATCATTATACCGTCTTGCTTTACGCAAAGCCCAGCCAAGCATAAACCACGCATTCCATACATCCGGATACCGTTCAAGAAAACAATGTATATGTTCCAACCCTTGATCTAAGGCGCCGGCGCTAATAAAACTATACGCTTCTTGAAAATCAATATCATCAAGTCCATTTTGGCTGATATGGTGTATTATGGACTCAACCTTTTCTTTTTCTGCCGGATCATCTGAACATGCTAAATAGGACAAAAAGCATTCTTTGGCTCTGCCAAAACGTTTATGCTTCATGAAAAAGAAGCCGGCATAGAAAAAAGCTACCGGAAGCATAGGGTTATGAGCAAGCGCCTCATCATAAGCCGCACACGCTTGATCTATGGCAACACCGGTTTTTTGTCCTGCATGACCTGCACGTTCCTCTAAAACAAGAGCTCGGTTCAAAAAAAGCTGGGGAAAATCCGGAAACACCGTTTGTAAATCGTCAATAATCTTCAGCGCTGCATCGCAATCATTATTTCTTGCTTTTATGAGCGCAGCATCACTCAGTTCGCTTATAATGTTTGGCCGCACCGTAACAATAAAACGCCGGTAATAATCAGCATGTTCAGTAGCCGGATCATCTATTATCACCTGCATCATACCGGCTATGATCATTTCCCATGAGAGGTTCTGTAAATCAGAGACAGCGTCATCAGTAACTTCAACTGGAATAGGAATATCAGGATTAACTGAAAATTCTTGATCGCCAAGATCGCGTATCGACTCAGGCACCGCTAAAAAGATAATGTAAGTCTGTCCTTTCATTTATTTTCCGGTATTCTGCCCTTGAGATACTGTAGAGGATTGAAGGTTGAATTGTTCCATTCTATCACCAACTCGAATCGTGGTAATATAATTATTGATCCGCATTTTATAGGCAAATGGGATCTCTGCACTATCAAATTCTACCGTTAGTGCAAGCAAATCTTTACGACCGTTGACCGCTTCTGCATTGGAGGACACTCCCTTGAGAGAAAAGTTCTCGCTTGGCTCCATAAATTCCAGTTTGAGTACCACATCTTTTTTCACCAAGAATTTAGAAATACCCATCATGACAATTCTTGCACTGGAAAAAGATAGATCGCGCAGTATACATCGCCGAGGAACGCTTTGAATAAATACTGAGATATCTTTAGATGTTAAATTCAGTTTCCGCTGAGCGTTTTCAGTAATAGTGATGCGCTCATTATTTCTGGCAACGGCATTTGCAGTTGTTTCCAACACTCTTCCAATGATTTCAATCAAATCATCAGGAGGCTGTTGAGTAAACTGCAAGTTAAAGATAGACATATCACTTTGATTTCCATAAGGCGCATACCCAACTGAACGAGCGAAAATAGAAAAAGTCAAAGGATTAGCATCCGGTTTCTTAAAACAAAATTTAAGATTAACAGCATTATTATTTTCCTGTAGTCGGGGTAGTATTTTCGATGTTGTGGCTACTCGTGCTCCTTGAAAAGAAGAAGAATAGATCATACAGGGGAATGAAGCCCCACCGCATTTTATTGATATTTGCTGCATTATTATACCGGTAACTTCAATGATCTCTTTGTTAAAAGAAAGATCAACTGTTTTGAATTGTTCATATAACGCAGCTATCTTTTGACTTGTTAAAATACCCATTGCACTTATTATAGAAAACACCAAGGGAATAAGTCAATATAATATTAATACTATTTTGTGCTTGTTCGGTACATTCTCATCCGGATACTGACAGCCTGAGTTTTAGCTTCCCGCGATAGAACTTTCAGACTAGAATCTAGAGCTTAATGCAGATCTCTACCGGGTTATGATCCGAATAACGAAACCCAAGATCCATAGTCTTTATTGAAATAAGATCAATATTAGGCGATAGAATAAAGCCGTCGGTTACAGAGTATTGAGCTTCTGAAATCCGGCAGGTTGGCGTACTATCATCGCTTACAAAGCGCCAGTCGGCCGGTAATGTGTATGTGCTTTGGTTATTGATAAGAGTCCGATTGAAATCGCCGCCGGCAATGCAATAATTGCCCTGAGCGTATTCTGCTTTCAAAAAGTCTATGAGTATCGCGGCTTGTTCTGCATTGGCGGCGGCGCTGCTTTCATAAGCTTCAAGGTGAAGGTTTACCAAGACCAAATCATGCTCTCCAACCGAGATTCGTTCTACCAAAAGACATTGTTTAGGCTTTGCGATTCGTAAAGGCCACTTGAAAGAAGCCGGCAGACTAATACGAGTGGCATCAATCGCCTTAAACGTATTGAGCGTCAGAAGTCCGCTGCCGACTTTCCCTATGGGCGGCAGCGGAAACGGGACAAAGGCGCAGAGGAAGTTATAAGCAAAAGCCGCAGAATACGCGGTATTGGCGGAAAGAAAATCAAGCTCGTTGTAGTACCACGAGCGCCGCGAATCAATGTCCAGTTCCTGAAAGAGAATAACAGCTGCATCGATCTCGCTTATGGAACGCAGAATACCGATTAGGTTATCTTCAATAACAGCAGCACCGCCCGCTTCTGCCGTCTCGCCGTTTGATACGGAAAAACCGGCAGAACTTATGTTCCAGCTAAGTATTCTAAAGGGAGTGCCGGACTCTAGAATACGCTCTTCTCCGGCTCTTATAGATACCGATTCAATGGCACGCGGACGGTGTTCCCTTATACATAAGTAAACAAAGACTAGCACAACAAAAAGGATAGCGCCGGTGATAATACCGAGCGTGGATTGCATAATAAACCGAGTTCTTTTTCCCATGGATACTTCCATACCTACCATGAGCCTTTTGTTTTGTCAATATTCACACTGCGGCGGGGATTCATTTTCTCATTCAATTTTGCCGTTTTAAGTCCGATATTTCATACTATGAATACACAAACATCACTAAGGCTGCCCGATGAACAGCCGCTTTATGGAGAAGAGATAAGCCAAGCACAACAGGTTTCTCGCCTAAGGGCGCAGGAACAAGCAGTTTCTGCCCAAGCGATTGAAGATTTGCAAGAGGTAGTCGATCCAAACCTTGGGTTTTTATTGGATTTGAGTGCATAATGTATGTCCGTGTCCGTTATGCCCCCTCTCCGACCGGCCTCCAGCACATCGGCGGTTTGAGAACTGCGCTTTTCAACTATTTATTTGCCCGCTCTCAAGGCGGCACGTTCATTCTCCGCCTTGAAGACACGGATCGCAGCCGTTTCGATCAAAGCTTTGTCAAAAACCTCTACGATACGTTTTCATGGCTTGGTATACAGTGGGATGAGGGGCCGGATACGGGAGGTCCTTCTGCTCCGTATATACAATCGGAGCGCACGGAACTTTACCGCAAGTACGCCCAGCAGCTTCTTGCTTCAGGCAGCGCTTATCACTGTTTTTGCTCTACCGAGCGGCTTGAAATGATCAGAGCCGGCCGTGAGGCGGCTCATTCAAGCGAAAGCGGCTATGATCGGCATTGTCGGGATATTCCTCCTTCAGAAGCCGCCGCACGCGCGCATGACGAGCCTCATGTAATCCGGCTGAAGATCCCTTTGGGCGAGCGTACCGAGTTTACCGATCACCTTTTGGGTTCTATCGCATGGGACAATGACGATGTGAACCCTGATCCGGTTCTGATTAAGTCCGATGGTTTCCCCACATACCACTTGGCTAATGTGGTGGACGATCATTGTATGGGTATAACCCACGTTCTCCGCGCCCAAGAATGGCTTTCTTCCACGCCGCTCCACTGTATGATATACCGGGCGTTTGGGTGGGCGGCTCCTTTATTCTGCCATCTTCCTATGGTGCTTGGGCAGGATGGGAAGAAACTTTCAAAGCGCCACGGCTCTACCAGTCTTGATGAGTTCCGTCGCGCAGGATACTTGCCGCAGGCTCTCATTAACTATGTTGCGCTCTTGGGCGCTTCTTATAAAGAAGGGGTGGAGTTTTACAGTCTTGATGAACTTGCTCAGCACTTTAATCAAAACAAATTGAACAAAGCGCCGGCTGTTTTTGATTATAAGAAACTCGAATGGTACAACGCCCAGTATATTCGTATGCAGTCTGATGAGGCGCTTGCAGTCCTTGCCCTTCCCTTTGCACGGGAACAAGGGCTGTTTGGCGAGCCGGATGCGCCTCCTGATCCCGCCCAAACTGCGCTTTTTGGTGCGGCAATGCCGCTTATTAAAGAGCGGGTGTCATTCTTGTCTGAGATACCGGCTAAGATACAGTATTTATTCAGCGAGCCGGCTGTGCCTGCGCCGCAAGAATTCTTTCCTAAAAAAGCGACTCTTCAAAAGACCATTGAATTGTTGAGCCTTGCGCAAAGCATAATTCCTACGCTTGCAGGTTTTGATGATGACGCGGCTGCAGAACAGTATGTAAAAGACACTGCAGAGCGCTCATGCGTCAAGATCGGTGATTTGATGATGCCTCTGCGTGTTGCCATCACAGGTTCTCGTATCAGCCCGCCGCTTTTCGCCTCTATCCGTCTTCTAGGGCAAGCAAAATGCTGCGCCTCTGTTGATCGTGCCTTATGCTCCCTTCGTGCCACAGCAGGCACGGTCTATTTGTAACCCCGCACTCTGAGGTCTGACCTGTTTTGAGTTGGAGGTCTCAGGCCCGCCAGCGGGTTCCTTAGTAGAACTGCAGGTTACTGCCCTACGGCGGGAACTCATCAATTCACCTTTGAATTAGATAATACAGGGTTCCTTGAGACAAGCTTTGCTCTTTTCTTAACTAAGAACGACTCATTCTTAACTAAGAATACTCCATTTTTAACTAAGAATTACTTGCTTGGGCTTGAGAGTCTGTCTCTTTTTGATGCGCTTGAGAGCAGGCCGGCCTGCAAAAAGCCGTACTCTTTTCCTGTTACAAGAGCCTTTGAAACAGCCTACGGCTGCTTAGAAACAAGCTAGCCTTAGGGGTCAGACTTCAAGCTGCTCCTTTCAGGCAAAAAGCCGTACTCTTTTCCCGTTACAAAAACCTTTGAAACAGCCTACGGCTGCTTTGAAACAGCCTGTGGCTGCTTAGAAAAAATTGATAATTTCTTCTTGACAGCTTAGGAATGCTGCTATACGATTAAAAACAAGTAACCAGGGATATCAAGGTGCGTGAATGGAAAAATGATGCTTGGTATTTGCCTCTGTCCGGCTGGGCTTTCCTCCGATTGCACGGGGTAAAAACTAATGTCAAAGCAGTTACCGGCAGATACCAGATCCTTTAATTACAGTTCAGGCTAAAGAAATCCATAAAGACTTTCGGTATAATGCCATAAAGGCAGCATACCGGTAGCCTCAGGCGAAGGGGCAGCGGCGGTATATGTTTCTTGCCGCTTTTCCGTGCGGATACTCTCGTGCTATCTCCGATAGGTTCGGAGCGTTATCTAGTAATTCTTACAGAATTGAGGGGGCATAAGCCTTCCAGCTCTGTTTAGAATATTTTTTATGTAAGGAGAAATGAATGAAACAAGTCCTTAGCGTATTAGCTGTGCTTGTGCTTTTTAGCGCATGTCAGAAAAAAACAGAAAGTACCGGACAGGCGACTCAGGCAGCTCAAAGCGGAGGGAGCAAACTCATAGTTTGGTCGTTTACCGATGAGCTTGGAAAGATGATTGATACGTATTTTAAGCCCAATCATCCCGATATTACCATCGAATACTCTCTGACTCCAACAGAGCAGTTCCCCAACAAACTTGATCCAGTGCTGGCTTCTGGTCAGGGAAGTCCTGATGTATTCGCTCTGGAGGACGCTTTTGTCCGTAAGTATATTGAGTCCGGACTTCTTCTGGATATTACGGATATTTACGAATCGAATAAAGCCAAATTGCTGGCATACCCTACGGAAGTTGGGTCTTATGAAGGTAAGGTCTATGGGATGTCTTGGCAGGCTACTCCCGGCGCTTTGTTCTATCGGCGCAGTTTAGCCCAGAAATATTTGGGCAGCGATGATCCGGAAGCGGTTCAGGCCTATTTTGCAAACCTTGAGAAATTCCTTGAAACAGCAGCATTGCTTAAGGATAGATCCGGCGGGGCCTGCGTGATTGTTGCATCCACAGGCGATCTCTTTAAGCCTTTCCAAGGAGCGCGCCAAGAGCCCTGGGTAGTTAACGATCAGCTCGTTATCGATCCGGCTATGGAACAATACATGGATGTCGTGAAACTGCTGCACGACAAGGGCTATGAAGCTCGTGCCACCCAATGGTCTGAAGGCTGGTATGCCGGTATGCAGGGCGTCTTAAAAGATGAACAGGGCAGATCGGTTGAGGTCTTCTCTTACTTCCTTCCCACATGGGGTCTTCACTATGTACTTAAAACCAACGCACCCGATACTTCAGGCGATTGGGCTATGATCCCCGGGCCTGCTCCTTATCGCTGGGGCGGCACATGGATTGGGGCATGGAAAAATACTAAAAATGTTGCCGCAGCGAAAGAACTTATTCGCTACCTCACGACCGATGACGGTTTCCTTGAACAGTACGCCAAGGATTCAGGGGATGTGGTTAGTAATGTCAGCGTGCTTGAGAAGATTAAGGACAGTTATGCTGAGCCTTTCTTAGGCGGACAGAACCATTATGCTGAATTTGCTGAAATGGCAAAAACCGTAGACGGCAAACTTACACAAGGTACTGATCAGGCTATTGAGGGCCTCTTCAACGAAGCGGTTACCGCTTATATGAACGGCGAAAAATCTAAACAGCAGACGCTTGCGGATTTCCGAGCGCAGGTCAAAGCTCAGCTTGATATTTAAGGGCGGAGAATTCTTATGAAAAAGAAGACGTGGAAGAATGAATATAATCATTTTCCGCGTCTTTTTTTTTAATGTCAGTATTAGCATAAAGATGGAGGTTATTGATGAAGCAGCAAAAATTTGGTCGAGAAGCGCAGCTTAATCGTTGGGGGTATTTCTTTGTGTCCCCTTTCATTGTAGTATTTCTTATTTTCACATTATGGCCGACGGCATATACTATTATGCTGAGCTTTACCGATCTGCGTGGGTTGCGCTCTGATTTTGAGTTTATCGGACTGCAAAACTTTTCAAAGTTGGTAGCGGATCCCTATTTCTGGGGGGCAATTCAGAATACTTTTATTATTTGGGGACTTAACTTTGCTCCTCAGTTGGGTGTCGCATTGATCCTTGCGATCTGGCTTTCTGACGTTCAGTTGAATCTCATCGGCAAAGGAGTTTTCCGTGCGGTTATATATATGCCAAACCTTCTTACCGCAGTTTCGGTTGCACTCCTTTACCGCAGCCTTTTCGGCTATCCTTCAGGACCGGTCAACCAGCTTCTCTTTTCCCTCGGCTTCCATGTCGAAGAAATCAGAGACGGCGAGGTTATCAAGCAGGCGTTTAACTTCTTTAGAAACGTTCCTTTCACGCGTGCATTGGTCGCTTTTATTCAATGGTGGATGTGGTACGGCCATACAGTAATTCTCCTTATGGCCGGAATTACCAGTATTCCTGTCTCGCTCTATGAATCTGCGCTGGTGGACGGGGCAAATTCCACTCAAACTACCGTGCATGTTACCCTTCCTTTGCTGCGCCCTATAATGCTCTATATCTTAATTACTTCTATGATTGGAGGGATGCAGATGCTGGATATTCCCTTCCTGCTTACCGATATGCGGGGGGCGCCGGACTTCAAAATACGGACAACCACGGTCTATCAATACAACATAGCTTTCCAAGGCAGAAATGATTATGCTTACGCTTCGGCAATATCCATTGGGGTATTTATTATCACGCTAATCCTTGCATTGATTATATTCTTCTTCTTGCAAGACCGCAGCGATCTCAAAAAGAAGGCATAGGAGGCGGTTATGAAATCGAAACGTTTAGAATTAACAATAAGACGATTTTTTGTGTATGCAGTTATGATTTTTCTTGGCCTCCTCGCCATTATTCCTTTGTATCTGCTTTTGATAAATGCGACACGGTCTACCGAAGAGATAAACCTAGGGATTTCTCTTATTCCCAGCACCTACGCAGGGTATAACTGGCAGGTTTTGACGGGCAGAGGGTTCAAGATTTGGCAAGGCTTTTACAATAGCGCCTTCATTGCACTGTCGACTACTATTCTGGGGACTTACTTTTCGGCAATGACCGGCTACGGCCTGCATGTCTATAAGTTTAAGGGGCGGAATATACTGTGGGGTGTTATTCTTGTTATTATGATGCTTCCGCCAAGCCTGTCCTTTATTGGATTTTATCAGTTTATGGCACGGTTAAAACTGCTGAACAATTATATTCCGCTTATCATTCCCGCTATTGCAGGGGCAGGAACGGTGCTGTTCATCCGCCAGTATATGACGTCCGTCCTATCCATAGACCTGATTAACGCAGCTCGGATTGACGGCGCAGGGGAGTATCGGATATTTAACGTGATTATTCTGCCGGTTATAACGCCTGCGCTTGCGGCTCAGTCTATTTTTATCTTTGTGGGTTCGTGGAACAACTTTTTTAGTCCCTTTGTCCTCATTTCGGAGGAGAGAAAATACACGCTGCCTATGCTTGTGCAGATGCTCAGAGGCGACATATACCGCACAGAATACGGTGGAATATATCTAGGGATTGCTATTTCGCTGATACCGATCCTGATTTTCTATATTCTAATGTCCCGCTTTATTATTTCCGGTATTACTATGGGAGGTATAAAGGAATAGCAACAGGGGAAGACAACGGAGCATCCGCTTTTTTGTCTTCCCATTCTTTTCCCACCCACTCACCCGCCCTTCCCCCAGACCTTATATAATCACAGACCCTAAGTTTCGGCATTGTATCCCAAGCGGTGTATGCCTCTTCATCTGTAAGAAGCCGTGCAGTCCCGGACAGCGCAGACCTCACAGAACTT
>JAITAM010000213.1 GCA_031284085.1 Spirochaetaceae bacterium | reverse complement strand
CAATAGATAGTTATTATGAGAGTTATATAGTAATAGAAAATACGATTTACAGTATATTAACCGGAATATCCGCAGGTATATTGACATTACGTTTATTGGGATTTAAGAAATTAAAAGGAGAAGGGAAAGAATAATTTAATAAGTCGTAGTGGAACTTCATTCTTAGCGGTTATACTGTCGATGTTGGCGGTCATAACCGCAACCTCATATCCTGTAAGCAAAAAGCCATACGCCGCTCCCAATGGCAGCGCCGAGAACTTTGGAACAGACCGGCCTGCGTCCCCTCTCCCGTTTCTATCAAACGAAGAGTCGTACTCCGCTCCCGATACAAGAACCTTAGAAACAGCCTGTGGCTTCTGTCAGGCAAAAAGCCGTACGCCTCTCCCGTTACAACAACCTTAGAAACAGCCTACGGCTGCTTAGAGCAGATCAGCCTGCCGCACTATTTCAGCAATACGCCACGTCCCTTTGTGCAGAATAAGCCTGAGCGTATCCGTGTTTGAAATGGCAGAGGCAAGAGAACCCTCTGATTCGGAAGGCGCCCAAAGCCTATAGTCGGCACGGAATGAAACTTCCTCATCGCTTTCATCACTGTCAAGCGGTGTAATCAGACAGTCTGAAACACCGAAAACTATCAACTGCCCCTCCGGTACTTCCGCATACTTTGCAGGGTCTGCATCAAGCCATTGCTGAGCCGGCACGAGCAATGGCGGCGATGCCGTTTCATACGCTTGGCGCATTTTGGTAATAACATAAAAACTGCTCACCGAAGTAACATCGTTCTTCGCCACCTTATCCTTTAATAAACAGGCGCTCATCATGGTATGATCGAGCGTGCCGAACGAATCATAGTAGGTTTGCACGACTTCCAAAGGCTGCATACCCGCCGTCGTAGGCTGGTTTGCGCTGTCCCGTATCAAGCTGCCTACGATCAAAGCGCCAATCAAAAGCGCAATACCTGTCCCGCTCAGTATTGTCGTGTTTCTGGTCAAAAAGCGGCGGCCTTTAGTGCGCGTTCTTAACTTCTTTGAGAGCTGTTCTTTTTCACGCTCTATTTTTAACCGGCTCTCCTCAGATATCGGACTAAAAAACTGGGCTAGAGGCGTTTTCTCTCCAATACTGTTCTGTAAACGGCTCAGCTCTTTTATTTTCCCCCGTAAACAGCCGTCTATGCACAGAGCAAGGTCTTTGTTCAGACCTGCGGCGGCAAGATGCGTCGGTAAGAACACAGCTTCACGAATGTCTTGCCTGAGAACATCTTGCTCTTGTGCCGTAAAAGGCGCCTTTTTGCAGAATATCCGATAAGCAAGAGCGGCAGCGGTAAAAGTATCTGCGGCAGGTCCGGTCAAATCCGGATGCGTCCACTGTTCTGCTCCGGCGAGCCATTCTCCAGCCGCTTCAACAGCGCGATGCATAACCCATTCAGGCGGAAAAAGGATAGCGCCGTCGTCTGCAACCAATGCCCCTGAAGGATACACAGCCAGAGCGTCTATGGAACTGCCGAGGTGCAGCCGTGCCGCCATCCAGCGCCGCAAGACATCAAGGAAGCTGTCGGTGTCGGCAATAAGCGTATCCATAGGGACGCCTGAAAAGAAAGGCCCCACAACACAGACAGTCCGATCTTGTTCGACAACTCCAAAAGGCTGCCATACTTCAACGGTGCCGTCAGGTTTCACTAAATAGCCTACTCGTGCAATAAACTGGGCAAGCCGCGCTTTGGCAAAGGCATTAGTATCAAGACCGGTATCAAAGGCTAGTACTGCTTTTTCTTCTATTTGTAATGCAATAGGTGGTTTCATAAGCATAATATACTAATTTTAGAGCCGCGCAGACCAAAGTTCTCGGCTCTTGGCATCGGAAACGGGCGTGCGGCTTTCTGCAGGCCGGCCTGTGCGGTGCTTTACAGAAAAGGACTCCAGCATTATACTCATAGTATGATATTTCCTTTAGAAGAACTAATTTCATATAACGGTAATATGTACGAGATTACCGCTGCAGCATCCAGACGTTCCTATCAGATTTCTGTATTAGGCGATCCGGATAACATATCAAATTCGGATAAAATTGTTTCTGTAGCCGCCCACCAAGTCTTTACAGGAGATGTACAATTCTCTATAGAGGAATAGTCCTTTTAGGACCAACAGCATCGGGTAAAACCGAAATCGTGGAGCAGCTTTCCGCCGAAAGTCCCTGCCGTTTTGAGCTTATATCAGCGGATTCTATGCAGGTGTACCGCGGCATGGACATTGGTACCGCAAAGCCTTCTCCTCTGCTGCAGGCAAAAATCCCGCACCACCTTATTGATATCTGTGAACCGAATGAACAGTTTACAGCCGGTGATTTTGTGCGATGTGCAAACGCCGCTGTCGATGCAGTAGTACAACGAGGGGCTTTGCCGGTTATCTGCGGCGGAACAGGCTTTTACCTAAAGAATTTGCTTCATGGGCTGCCTGAGTCTCCGCCTTCCGACCCGGTTATACGACAAACTTTGAAAGAAACGCTGCGAGTTTCAGGGGTGGAACCGCTTCTGTCTGAGCTGGCGGATGTTGATCCGACAAGCGCCGCAAGAATACATCGGAATGATACCTATCGCCTCTTGCGGGCGCTAGAGGTATTCAAGGTCTCTAAAAAGCCTTTAAGTTCTTATGCGACACATAAGAATACGGATACACACAAGTTCTTGGTGATAGAATTGCACCGTCCGCGTGAAACGTTGTATCAACGTATCGCTTATCGTACAGAACAGATGTTTAACGCAGGCCTTGTAGATGAAGTATTTAGGCTTTACAGAGCCGGCTATACGCCTTGTGATCCCGGTTTGCGGGCTATTGGATACCGTGAATTTTTTGAAGAGACGGCGCCTTTGGTATTCAAGTTTGTTTCAGATAGAGCTACGGTATCAAGCGCTATTGTTCAAAACACACGGCATTATGTAAAAAGACAAACCACTTACTTCAAGTCCATACCGGATATACTCCAGATTGATGCACAGGATAATCCGGTGCGCGCCATTCATGGTTTATTGGAGAAATACTTTTACAAGGATTATTGTAAAGCCTTTTGCCTTTAGCAGGCTAGTCTGTTCCAAAGGTTCTTGTATCGGGAGCGGAGTACGACTTTAAAGTCTGAAAAAAACAATCGAAGGTCTTCCCTCAAAACTCTCGGTGAAGTGCCGGAACATGAGTTGTGGTATATCTTTATGCTTATTTATTTAAATTTATCCTCTCCATATTTTGAAAAATA
>JAITAM010000060.1 GCA_031284085.1 Spirochaetaceae bacterium | reverse complement strand
GACCTAAATCAGTGCGGCCTCGTGGCGAATAGTGCGAAGACATGGTACATAGATAACGGGATAAATATGGCGTTTTGCTTTAGTCAGCCGCTCTTTTTTTACTCTTTTTTTCCTTGAGGTCTGACCTATGTTATGATAACAGGTCAGACCTACCGAGCTAGGATGCTCTGTTTTGTTTGAGGTATTCGTAGAAGTTAGCGGTGGTAAGATATGCATAGGGCAGAAGCCACAGCAGTCCAATGCCCGCTGAAATGATGCACAACAAAAGCCAGCCCATAAAACTGAGCTGCAGTAAAAAGTAGCGCATCTTATGACCGTTCATCATACGCCGGCTTTGCGTTATTGCTTCTAGAGTGCCAATATCCGGATTGTCTCGGAGAATAAAAAAGGTCATGGCATAACTGCAACCTTTGATAATACCGGGGACGAATAAAAGCAACGTCCACAGCATGATCAAAAGAGTCTGAGTAAAGAACACTAAAAAAACCTTAGAAAAAAGCCGAAAGCCGTCAAAAAGATTTTGCAGCGCTGTCGGCTCTCCACGAGCAATGTACATAAAATACCAAAAGTAGCCCACCGTTACCGGCCCTGTAATGGCTGAAGATACAACTGTTTTTATGAAAATGCTTAAAATATCGGTATTTTGAAATTCAAAAACGAATCCAATAAAAGCTCCAATTCCTGATACCAACACATTTGCAATATAAAAAATGAGCATGTATACCAAGGTAACAATGGCGGATGCAAACCACTTACCCGCCAACTGAGTTCGGGCGTAGGCGCGCAGTCCCGCATTGCTTTGCATGATTGTATAATCCATATTTTTCTCCTGTCTTGTCTTTAAGTACAACAAATGATAATCAAAAAATCAAGGTGCGCTATAAAAATTACTCAACCAAGCGGCCGGCAGGCATCCGTCGCATCTTTAGGCCGTGGCCTTTAAGAATCAAAGCCGGAAATTGAACGATAACAATCACCTCCACAAAGTTCCCTAGCCATAGGCAAGAGTTCCCGACGTGTCGGCAGAAGTTCCCGACGTGTCAGCAAAAGTTTCTCTACCGTTAGGCAAAAGTTCCTTTTTGCAAAAACAAAAAGAAGGGTTATAAGAATTGGTGGCCATCCACGACCCAAAGAGTTAAAGCCTGAGCCTATACCGCGGCGGCAACGGCGGATGCAAAGCGCTTGCCTGCCGACTAGGTTTGGGCGTAGACGCATAGTTCCGCATTGCTTTGCATGATTGTATACGCTTTTATTTTCTCCCGCTTTTTGTTCTAGAGCAGGGTCTCCAGCTTGTTTTTCAAGTCCGCAGCAGAAACTTCTTGGACGCCCGGAAATAAAAGCGGCGCTAATTCTTGCCGGATTGTATCGGAAACCTTATCATTTTCCAGTGCATGGAACAGAATTTCCTTCCCTTCCGATGCGGTTGCGGTATTAGGGATAGATTTGAGGTGAAGCGAGGGGGAAGGCTCGGCAGCGTCTTTCCATGCCGGCAATGCGGTAAATACAGGGTTATTTGAACCGAGTGAAAAGAGGCGGTGCGGGTAAGTTCCTATTTCCTGCTTGAACCACGAGGTATAAATAGGAAGGCTGCCGCCGCCGGTAATTGCCGAAGACCGGACAAAGCGTTGGGTATAAACCGGATTGCAGCGGGTTGCCTGCTCGTCTTGAAACCGGTCGAAGGTGTTGGGTCGAGCGTGGGTGCGTATATCGGCATGGGCAAGATCAACGCCTGCTATGCCAATCTTCCCAGAAGATACCGTTAAAGCAAAATCAATAGCCGATGCCGTTACCGTTCCTCGTTGCGGCAGAGCAATAAAAGGAATTTGCAAGGCGCGTAGAATGAGCGTTTGCCAGAGGCTGCGGTCGGCAACAGGTATTACCGAGACGCTGCTGCACTGTGAGGGAAGAGCCGCTGTCATAGTTGCTACGAGGGTAAAGTTTTTCTTATCTCGTAGACATTCGTACAAATGGAAAAGCGCCCACGTGCCGCCATCTGTGGTGATGATCATATCCGGTTCTATTTTGCCTGCACGAAGCGCAGGCACAGACGACGATGCCGCAATGATAGAAGCGGAGCGTTGGCGGCGGATAATGGGCAGCGCTTTTTCTAAACTAGGGCCTGCTCCGGTAATAATAAAAGGCGCAGCTATGGGTATATGGAGAATTGGGCAGACAAGCCGAATACGATCCACATTCTTGAAGAAGTTCTTAACCCAACGTGTGCCGAAGGCGCAGGCTGTTCTTGCATTAGCATCTATCCGTTTAAGGAACTCGGTGGTTTCGGATAGCAACTGCACATAAAGTTTGCCATAGAGCGTAGAAGCCGGCCGCCATTCAATGATATGGACAAAGCGAGCTTCAATATCCGGAATAATCTTTTCTAAGAAGCTGTGCAAAGGGCCTGCAGCGGGACTCCAGCTAAGGCAGTTTCCTTGCGATGAAGATGAAAACGAATCGGTAAGATGCAGGGCAATGACGGTTACGGTAGGAAAACGCTGGTTAAGAATGGGAATAAGGTAACCTTCCCCCGGCTCGATCAGAATAAAAAAACGGGTACCTTGACGCATAGGAATTGCATCAAGGTACCGCTGTGCTTCTGCAACCGGATTATACCGAGAATGAAGACTAATCAACCAAGTCCTAGTTCCTTAAAAAGTTTTTTGTAGGTGTCGAAATATTCTGAATGGGCAAACTCTTCGATTTTTTCATCTGGTAGGGCTTCTAAAAGCTGATCCATGTAACAAAGCACCACACTCAGTTCGTCTTTAATGGAGGATGGAATAAAGAAGGCGTCGGTTCCATCGGTCTTTGCTGCAGGAGCAGCTTCAGATACCGTCTCTTGTGCCGGCTGCGGCTCTGGCTTGGAAATACCTCCCAAAAGCTCGTCTTCCGCCAAAGTATCGCTATTAAGCAGATCTTCACTTAAATCTTCATCAATCAGCTCGTCATCCAGCGAACTATCATCTATCGATCCGTCATCATTTTCAGATTCTTCGTCTACTTTTTCTGGCGGAGTTTTTATTTCTAATTCACCAGTTTCATTTTTTGCTTCTGCAACAGATATTTCGATAATACTATCAAGATCAAAAAAATTATCTGGCGCGTTATTATTGGAGGACTCTAGGTCTTCCGTTTGCTCATCAGGTAAAGACTCATCGTCGACAAAGGGGTCCTCCTCAAGGTAAGCCATATCTTGCGCTTGAATAAGGGCTGCGTCTTCCACTTCAGAGGTTTCCGCATCGTCTGTCGGTGAATAGTCTACTTCTTCAAAAAGAAGAGAAGGAGTCTCATCATCACTCTCTAGCTCTAGAGCCGCATCAGATCCTGTTTCTTCAGTAAAATCAGAAGTCATTAAAATATTTTCAAGTTCATCGCCGGTCAAGGCTATTTTTTCATCGTCTTCTTCATCAAAGAACCCTTCGCTTTTTGCCGGAGCTTCGAGAGGCGCTGGAGTCTCTACAGGAATCTCTTTTCTTTCTTTGTTAGAGAGAAGCTCACGGCGTAAAACGGTAAGTTCCTCGTGAATGAGCCTCAATTCTTGGACTACGCTTTTTAATAGTTGGGAAACTTTGTCAGTATCGTCTTGTTCCTGCAATACCGGAATTTCTTCTGTTATTCCAAAAAAATCTTTCGACTTATTGGTATTATCACTCGGCTCGTTTGCTTGTTTGACAGCGATCTCCGGTTCAAGAGGCTCTTCAACCGGTAGTTCATCGACCACACTCGGTTCTATCATTGTATTCTCTCCATCATCAGTCGAAACGTCGCTCTGTTCAAAAGAAGGAATATCATCCGATGAAACGCTGCTATCCTCGTCTTGTTCCTGCAATACCGGAATTTCTTCTGTTACTCCAAAAAAATCCTTCGACTCATCGGCATTATCACTCGGTTCACTTACTTGTTCGACAGCGATCTCCGGTTCAAGAGGCTCTTCAACCAGTAGTTCATCGACCACACTCGGTTCTACCATTGTATTCTCTCCGTCATCAGCCAAAGCATCCTTCTCTTCAAAAGAAGGAATATCATCCGATGAAACGCCGCTATCCTCATTAGCCTTCTCTGTATCAGAGAGTTCGCCGCCTTCGGTACTAGGCTCACCATCCAAAACATTCCAAGAAAAATCAGCGTTTTCTTCCGACTCAGACTTACCTTTCGTATTCGCCGACACTTCATCTTGTGTCTTATTAGTTATCCACACTCCGTATTCTTCTAACTCATCGGCGGAATCGTCTTGCTCGTATATTGCAGTTTTTTTGTCGTCAGACATGAAGCATTCCTTATATTGAGTATAATAACCAGTAGATTCTCTTGTGTCAAGCAAAAAAATGGTATGGATTATACGAAGAATCTTCTTAATTTTCACAAGAAAAAAGAAATACACGGCAAGCTTGTACTACCTTGTCCATACGAGAACGGGTATACTATAACAATAATGGCTATGAACAGTAATTGGCGGGAAGATAAATACACACAGATTTTTAATGAAGAGCTGTATGCGCTAGAAAATCGGCTTAAAGCCGGTGCTGCAGTAACAGAACTTGAGGCTGTGCTACGGCATTTGTATATTTTGGATGGTTCTGATTGGATAGGCCGCGGTGAAGTACAAGAAATTACAATGGCTGCAACCATAGCGGCGTATGAATGCTGCATAGCATCTGCTAAAGAGCATTGAACGTTCTGTAAGCAAGCCGAAAGCCTAAAGCAATGGGCGCCTTGTTTCACAGAATAAAGCAATGCCCTAGCAATTCTGCGAATTTCAGTCTCGACAAACATCGTATCCCAAGCATCTTTTTGCATATCGGCAAAAGCTCTCGTTATGCCGTAGAGACTTCCGTATCTTTTTGAGAATATTTCCCTGTCATTGATAGAGACCCCGCAACTCTTGGCAAAGACTTTCGTAGATATTTCTGGGAAAAATCAGTATCTTGTGAGAGAAGAGTATCGCTTTATATGCGATCTTGTTTTTTCTATGCGGTAAGTATACCATGATTTTATACCGCCATCTTTTCAAGGTGGGGATGAGAAGGCCCTTAAAAAGGAGGATCTATGTACCGGATTAAAGAAAAAGAAGCTTATGAAAAAGTCTGCAAAGCCTTTAAGGCGCATCCTAAAGGAGCGACTATTGCGGATATTGTAGCCAAAACCTCATTGCCTTTGGCAACGGTTCGTTCTCTTGCTCCTGCAGTAGCGGATGAGTTCTCGGGGCGCCTGCAAGTAACTGAATCCGGCGAGATTCTTTACTCATTCCCGCGCGGGTGGACCAGCAAATACCGCGGCTTTAAGGCTCGGTTTGGGAAAATCATAGGCGGAATTGGCAAAGCGCTCAAAGCCGGCGGCAAAATGCTCTTTAAGCTGTGGATAATGCTTATGCTGGTCGGCTATTTTGTCTTTTTCATGGCGCTTGCTCTCTTAGCGCTTTTGGTCGCTACGTTTGCATCATCTTCAAAAGATGGTCCATCACGCTCTTTAGGCGGTATTATCCACGGCTTATTTGGACTTATCATCCGTATCTGGTTCTATTCTGAATTGCTTAAACCTTTTGAATCCAACCCAAGGCCCACGAGGCAGGCTGAGAATAAAAAGCCGCTCTATAAATCAATTTTCTCCTTTGTTTTTGGAGATGGCGATACGGAAAAGCAACGGTCAGCGCACGGTCTTCTCAGTGAAACTGAAGCGCAGAGTATTATCACATTTATTCAAGCGAACAAGGGAATTATTAACCTGCCTGAGTTTATGATATTAACAGGACTTAGTCCGCAAGAGGCGAATGAGACGATCAGTGCCTTCTGTGCGGAGTATGGCGGAGACCCCGAAGCGACTGAAGAAGGGACGATTATCTACCGTTTTGGTGATTTGATGAATACGCAGCAAAGCGCAGCGTCTTTTTCAAGAAGACTGAAACTTAAAGCTCTGAAGGCTTTTTCGTCAAATTCAAAACCAATGAATACATGGATCAGTGTTATAAACGGCGCTAATGTGGCTTTCAGCGCTTACTTTTTGCTCAGCCCGCTCGGCTCTTACTTACATGCGCTTGCGTTTGTGCTTTTTTCACAATTTATGTCTGAAAGTCATGCGGCGGCAGCTGTAACCGTAGGGCTTGGCATTGTGCCTCTTGTTTTCTCAGCTTTGTTTTGGCTCATTCCGGCTATCAGAACTTTTCTTGTGAAAAGAGACAATACGCAGATAAAACTGAACAACTTCCGCCGGCTTGCATACAATCAGATATGGAACCGCCCCAACACGGTTAAAGCAGAGGAGCTTGTCTTTTCCGATCCGGCAGGCACGCCGAAACACATAGAGCCGGCGCAAGAACAGATTATTAAAGAACTGGGGGCGTATTCGATACCTGACGTATCTATGGAAGACGGCAAGGCGGTGTATACATTTGCTGGTTTGGAACAAGAGGCGCTTGTGCTGCAAAAATACCGTGCCGAGACAACGGTCGGTCCTTTAGGCGCAACTGTCTTTGACAGCGATGAAAAGCTTTAGGTCAGGGGCAGGTCAGACCTCATGTTGTTTCTGTCAGACAAAGAGCCATCCTCCGCTTCTGATACAATACCGAAGCTTTGAAACAGGCCGTGCCTGTCAGACTTTAGAGTCGTGCGCCGCTTTTGATACAGCGCCGAGAGCTTAGAGCAGGCTGCCTGCCTGCCTGTGGAAAATGCGAACCGGTCCCAGTAAGCCGGATACTAGATTTTCACCCTCCCGATCTATGTTGTCTTCATTCCAGTAGCGCGCCCAGCCTAAAGCACGTCCCTCGTCTACCAAGGTATGCCGCCGTTCAACGGCAGCAGAATTCGCCGCAACAATAGTAATGTGGTTTTCACCGTCTTGCACCTGATCCGTAATATCCAGCCGATAGGGACTCCACAGACGGACTCCGGCTAATCTGTTGTTTACCCAAATCTCCGCACTGAAATTCACCTGCCCAAGGTCGATAACATAAACACCTTCCCGTTTTTCGATATAAACCGTGTTTCGGTAGCGTATTCTGCCTGAAAACCATAAATACCCGTATAAACGCCAGTCGCCTAAAGAAACCCTAAAAGGCGAAACCGAAACCGTGACTGGGTATTGTAGTCCATCTTCACGGCCTGAAGCCGTAACTTGAATATTAAGGTAATGGGTGCGGCCGTCATTGTCGGTTTTTGCCCATTCACCGTCATAACAGAGCGGTACGCCATCCAAAGTGCAGGCATATTCACCGTGGACCACAGGCTTTTTAATACCCCTTGTGCCTGAAGGAATGGTTATGCCGTAGGTCAACCTTCGAGGGAAGCTCGGCTCTTGCCCAAACAAAGGCAGATCACCCCACGGATGCACAGGAGGCGTACCGCGTTCCCACGCGTAAAGCCATTGCCCCTCCTTCGCACCTTGCCAAAAGGTTGAAGCATGGGTTGCATCGGCAAAATATGCGCGGTCTTCATAGTCCGCCTCAAGATTTTGCCAGCCTTCATGAAACCGGTTAGTAACGATCCAGCTCCCATCACTTAAAAGCTCAGTCTTGCGCTCTCCGATCCGTATCTCCGCCTGAAACAGAAATGCCGTAATTCTCTCCTTCGGAACTTCGTGAATTGCACTGAAAGAATTGCTGGGATTATCATTGTGTATGTGAACGGCAATGCAATTACGTCCTTTTCGCAGCGCTCCTGCAATATCTGTCGAAACAGGCGCGCCTCCGCTTTTCCCACAGGACAGCGCTTTGCCGTTGACATAAAGCGTGTATTCGTTAATGGCGGCTAAACAAACCGGCGCTCGATTCGGTTTATCCTCCACTTCTACTATCCTTCTAAAATACAAATCAGAATCCGCGCCGCAATACCATGCCGCCCGCCGTGCTACCCATGAAGCTTTCCACAAAGAAAGGTGGCGGGCGCAAGAGCCTTGCTCCCCTTCTTTGTTACAAATCCTGATCAGCTTGTTCCCTCCGCATAAATCACCGGCAAACGTGGCTAAAGGAATCTGTAGTTCCGTGCTATCGCCGTCTATGCCGTAGCGGCTGTCGAAAGATTTATCCAAAGGAAGCAAAGTCCAAAGGCTCGACAAAGCTATTTCTTCACGCTCCTCAAGCTCTAGCGCCGGCTCTTGCTCCTGAGCGTCTTGGCTAAGAAGCAGGTAACAAGCTTCATCTTCATCAAGAGATAATGAAACTACCGTGTTATTGGTCTCGGTAATGGTCGACCGAATCGGGTATACCTGCGCGGTTTCAATGTCCATCTTCCATACCTTGCCGGCTCCCCGCACTTGCAGTTTCAGCCGCCTGCTTTTATTGCTGCTATTTGAAATGTAATAGACATCATCGGTTTCGATACGGCGGTGGCAGGTATAAATGTTCGACCGACCGCCCTCAAGTATCAGTATGTCCGGAGTAAACAACGTATCAAGACGATGCGCAAGAGCAGAGGCAGCGCAGACAGACTCTGTCGAGGTAGGATCATCATGGTAAAAAAGTACCTTTCCGCCTGAAGCCGTGAATTCTTCCAGTTTAGCGCTTAATGCAGGCGAAATGGCCGCCGCATGAGGGAAAAGAAGCACCTTAAAGCGCTGCCTGCCTGCCTGAACCGTTCCACAGTCGACGGCGGCTTTTAACAAACTTTCTTCGTCTATTAAGTCGGTATCTATCTGCCGCTCAAGGAGCGTGTAAAGGGCGGTATGGAAAGCTTGGTCTATCTGGCGTGCGGTTTTCGTGAGACCGCCGTCAACACTCCCGATCTGCATGTCATAAATAGGATAGAAAAGCCCGACTTCAACCACCGCATTTCCCTGAGTGTTCATGAAGCATACTCGGTTTATATACTGCGCAAAAATCTTAAAGTACTTCCAGTAAGGGTTCTGATAAAAGAAGCTGGTAGGCCAATCGGATTGAGAGCCTTGATGATCGGACTCGTAATAAAAAGCGTGGAGGACGAACATATTTATCCCCATAGCCGCCATAGTGTTTATTCCCCGCTTGAACTGCTGCAAAGAGCATCCCCAGCCTGCGCCACCCATGGCTTCAGACATGGCACGCTCTCTGTTATAAGCCCGTGCGACCGATACGGAGTATTTCGGCTCTACACAGCTTATCTTGCGGGGGAAGCGGTAGCGATAATCATGGTTATCCGCGCCGGGGATTTGCAAATGCCGCATGGTATTAAAATAATTGCCCTGACGCGAGGGGTGTCCGCTCAGATTTTCTTCGGTATGGCCAGTCAGCATAAGATTATTCTTTTCAGACCATTGCGACAGCTGGAGAAAGAAAGCCTCCTCATACAGTTCGGCAATAACCCGACAATAATCCGCCCTGATTCGCTTTGCCTCCTCCCCTCCTTCTTCAATGAGCGCGGGCAAAAAAGGCATCAAACTGTAACCGCACCGGTCCTCGAATTCTTGAGGCAGCTTATCGGTCCAAGGCAGCCGTGCGCTCATATATATTTCATCAAAGAATATGCCGGGGATAAGCGTGCCGAAGTAGTCTCCGTACCTTTTGCGGTACTCCTCATGGGTAAGCTCAATAAAATACTTGACGGCCTCTTTGTTCAAATAATCCACAGCCTGAGGGTAAAGTTCCACGAAAAAGGCCGTGATTTGCCCGTCTGCCGTTTCATCAATGGCTATGGGTTTTATCTCTCCTCGTTCTGAAACTATGAAGGCGGCTATAAAGTCTGCGCTTTCCTCACGGATAAGCTCATTGACAACGGCGGCTTTAGAGCAGGAGTATTTTTTTACCGTGAGACCTTTTGCCATATTTTGCCTGCCTTGGGCTAAGACACGGGAGGGTTTTTGGTAGCTTAATTCAAAGGTGCTGCCTGCCGTGCCGCTGGGCCAAGCGTATTCATCGTAAAGCCACGGGAAGAAGCCGATTTCTTTGCTCTTTTCAACGCAGGCGCCGACTGCATCCCACCATTCTCGTTCCAGATAGGGGGTTTTCAGGAAGGGGCGTGCGTGCATAAAAGCGCCGTAGACACCCTTATCGAACATTTCCTGTATTTGATGGGCAAGTTTTTGAGTTTCAAGTGTCCCGTTCCAGAACCAGAAGGCTAGTGGGCTGTCCTCTTTAGGAGGGGACTTAAAGAGGGAAATAAAGGAATTCATAGATGCCTGCCTGTTTTCTAAGTTTCGCCTTTTGTATCAAAGGCGGCGTCCAGCTCTAAAGTCTTACAGGCGCGGCCTGTTTCAACTTAACTCAGGGGCCGCGCCCCGTTGCCGGCAGAAGTAGCGGAAGGTCTGACCCCCTTAACTCCGATCAGGATAGATAAAATCCCGCCATTTGGAGGGGGCAATGCCCGTTTTGTTCTTGAAAAGCCGCGAGAAGTAATATTGATCGTCAAAACCAAGCCTTGCAGCAATTTCTTTGACTGATAGATCAGCATGTTCAAGGAGCTCCTTCGCTTTGTGAATCTTGATTTGGATGTAATATTGATACAAAGTCATAGACGTATAGATTTTGAATATCTTATTCAAACCCGATGCGCTCATGCCGGTTTTCAGCGCAATACCTTCTACGTTGATAATACCGAAAATATTCGATTCCATAATACATTTTGCCCTCTCAACCACCCGTTGATGATAACTGGGCTGCTCTTTTCGGCGCTCATAACTGACGACTTCACTGATCAATGAAAAAATTGCGGCACAAACCTTGAATTGGTACAGGGGCTTTTGAGACCGCACCTCATCAAAAATCTGGTTAAAGATCAAAGCAATACAATCGCGCATCCCAGTCTCAAAAAATACGCAGTCCGGCGACAGTATACCTTTCTCCAAAAGGCTTAAAAAGAACTCTCCTGTAAAGCCGACCCAATATTCATGCCAGCCTGTTTCGTAGACCGGTTTGTAAGAATGCTGCATACCCGGCAAAATGAGGAGTAAAGAGCCGGCCTTCACAGGATACTGCTTCAAAGCCGTACTGAAGCAGCCCTCCCCTTCGCTGATGTATACGATCTGGAATTCCGGCAGCACACGCCCATCCGCCACCGTTCTAAACGCCGCCGGATGAGAATTCTTATTCGGCGGATACTCGGTGTAAGGCTCAACTATAATGTCTCCCGCCGTCGTACAGACCATTCCTCGCCTTTCATCTTCCGCACTGTACGGTAGGTAATATAAAAAACATTCATGGTCCATGGCCTTAGTATAACCGTTCTTTTGTAATTATGCTAGTTTTTTCATGTGCATTTCCATAACTACTAGCGCTTCCATCCGGAATGGATTATGATTTAAGACAGATTTTTATTAAGGGAGATTATTGTGGATATTAAAATATGCTATATAGGCGGAGGGTCGCGGAACTGGGCATGGGTACTCCTGCAGGATCTGTGTTTTGAGAAGGATATACGCGGCACTGTGTATTTATACGACATAGATCCGGCCGCGGCGCACGCCAACGAGACAATCGGCAATGCTTTGATGAACAAGCACAACAAAGATCAGTGGACATTTAAGGCTGAATCCGATATTGAGAAGGCGCTGACCGGCAGTAACTTTGTATTTATCTCCATACTGCCCGGAGATTTCGAGGAAATGGCGGTTGATGTACACGCACCGGAGCGCTACGGCATTTATCAGCCGGTTGGCGATACGGTCGGGCCGGGCGGCATCATCCGTGCAATGCGCACTATTCCGCAGTTTCAGGTCATTGCTCGGCAGATCAAGCGGTACGCACCTCATGCGTGGGTCATCAACTATACCAATCCTATGACTGTTTGTACCCGAATCCTCTATAAAGAGTTTCCGGAAATTAAAGCTTTCGGTTGCTGCCACGAGGTCTTTAACACGCAGAAGCTGCTTATAACGGTACTTGAACAGCAAAAGCTTGTGCCGGCAGGGACTGTTAAACGTGAAGATATTACAACGCGGGTGCTGGGCATTAACCATTTCACTTGGATAGACAGAGCAAATTACAAAGACATCGACATCTTTCCTTTTTACGCCGAGTTTGTCAGGCGCTACGCCGATACCGGCTTTGAGAAGACCGGCGATTCAGTCGACAGTGTAACGAGCTTTGGATCAGGCGATCATTTTGATTGGAAGACCGATTATTTTGCCAGCGCAGATCGAGTTAAGATGGATCTTTTCCTGCGCTACAGGCTGATAGCAGCGGCAGGCGACCGGCATTTAGCGGAGTTTTGTCCGCATAGTTGGTATCTTAGCGATCCCGAACAGGTAAAGAGCTGGAAGTTTTCTCTTACACCGGTTTCATGGCGTATAAGCAACAGAGAAAACCTCAAAGCAAAGTCAAAAGCTTATCAGGACGGTAAAGCGGTGCTTAATCCGTCCCGCTCCGGCGAAGAGGGCATCGCTATTCTTAAAGCGCTTTTAGGCTTAGGCACTATCGTTACCAATGTCAATGTCCCCAACTGGGGGCAAATACCCGATCTGCCTATGGGTGCGGTTGTTGAAACCAATGCGGTCTTTTCGCGGGATACCATACAGCCGGCATTTTCAAGCGGCTTGCCGGTAGACCTGAGAGGGCTTATCATGCACCACGTACTCATGCAAGAAGGCATAGTCGAAGCTGCATCCGAGCGGGACATGGAGAAAGCTTTCCGTGTTTTCTCACACGATTATTCGATTCAGGGCCTTCCTTTAAGCGATGCGAGGAAGCTCTTTAATGAGATGGCCGAGAAAACGCTGAAAGGGTGCTGGGATAAGTAGCCCACGCGGCTCATGGGCAAAAATACTGATACAAGGAGAGAAGGTGTGAACCCAAAGGCTTTGTAAGCGGAGGGTTTTCACACCGTTAGCGTGATGAATATTAAGGATATTCAAATAAGGGATCCGTTTGTGGTCCTTGAGCAGGGACTGTATTATTTATTTGGGTCTACGGATAAGGATATATGGAAGAGCCGGGGCGTAGGTTTTGACGTATACACGAATACCGGCGATTTAACCGAATGGGACGGGCCTTTTGCAGCCTTCAGGCCGGCGGCGGATTTTTGGGCGGAGATAAACTTCTGGGCGCCTGAAGTGTATGTATACAACGGCGCTTACGTGATGTTTGCCACGTTTAAGCCGAAAACCGGCCGCCGCGGCACAGCAGTTCTCAAGAGTGAAAGTCTTTTAGGCCCCTTTACCCCGTGGAGCGATGGTCCTGTAACGCCTTGTGAATGGGAATGTTTAGACGGGACTCTCTATATTGATTCGGCGGGGAATCCTTTTATGGTATTCTGCCATGAATGGCAGCAGGTAAAGGACGGTGAAATCTGTGCGATGCCGCTTAGCAAAGACTTACGCAAGGCGGCCGGAGAACCTTTGCTCTTGTTCCGTGCGAGCGAAGCTCCGTGGGTTAGGGAACTTGCCGGACGTGATGCGGGCAACTTTGTTACGGACGGCCCTTTTGTGTGGCGCACTGATGCCGGTGAATTAGTGTTACTTTGGTCGTCATTTGGAGAAGAAGGCTACTGCATAGGGCTTGCCCGCTCAAAGAGCGGCACTATAGCCGGTCCATGGGAGCAATCGCCGGAGCCGCTTTTTGCAAAAGACGGTGGTCATGGTATGCTATTCCGTTCAAAAGAAGGGGAACTGTATCTAACGATACACCGGCCAAACCAAAGTCCTGACGAGCGGGCAATATTTATCAGGCACGG
>JAITAM010000053.1 GCA_031284085.1 Spirochaetaceae bacterium | reverse complement strand
GTTCAAGCAGCAGTAGGCGGCATTAGCGGTGGTGTCAAGAGAAAAATGGGCAGTAAAAATAGAACAAGCTGGCAGGTCAGACCTTATGCTGCTTCTTGCAGGCAAAAAGCCGTACTCCGTTCCCGATACCAGCGCCGAGAACTTAGAAACAGGCTGGTCTGTAAAGTCTGTCCCCTTCCCGCCCATAAGGTCTGACCTATTTCATTGGAGTGCCTTCAATTCTGACTTCAAGATTGTGTCGTCCACGAAAGAGATAATTCTTGTAATCCCGTGTTCCCGATGATACGCTCCGCTGTATTTCCATTCACACGGCTCTTTTACAAGCCCGGCTTCAACAGGGTTCTGATCAATGTAATTATATACAGCCCAGAAGTCCTTTTCGTCCGTTATTACCCGCGAATAGAACCTATCTCCCCAGAAATGTCCTGTCTTGTGGTTCATTTTGTTCCACCGAATCGCAAATACCATCTTAATCCATTTCAATATCTCAGAAAGACTCTGTCCTTCTGCTGGAGTGATAAGAAAATGGAAGTGATTCGACATGATACAAAAGTTCCAAAGTTTGAACTTGAAACCTTTTACCGTTAGTGCTTCCTCAACTATAACGAGGAACAGCTCTTTCATCCTGTCAGGATCGAGTTCAAAGAGGAAACGATTAACTACCGAGAAGATATAATAGGTAAGGCCTAAATCAGTACGGCCTCGTGGCGAATAATGCGATGCCATACATAGATAACGGGGAAAACATGGCATTTTGCTTTAGTCAGCTGCTCTTTTTTTACTCTTTTTTTCTTGAAGCTAGGTCTGACCTGATTTCTGGTTCTCCTCCTTATGCTGTGGAAGCTCTCCACACTACGCTGTAAAGGTCTGACCTATTTGACTTGACTGTCTGTTCCTTCTCCCGCTTTTTGCAGGCAAAAAGCCGTGCATCCATTGCCGATACCGGCGCCGAAGTTTTGAAACAAGCTGGCCTGACTTGTGCCAAAGAAAACTTTCTTGTAAACTACCTTCTATGATTATGGATTTTGCCCGAACAGCGTTGTTGATCATTGATGTACAAAATGATTTCTGCCCCGGCGGCTCGCTTGCAGTGGCCGACGGCGATGCAGTCATTATACCACTGAATACAGTCTCTCGACATTGTGTGCATAAAGGCGCAGCAGTCATTGCAACCCAAGACTGGCATCCCCACAATCATATCTCTTTTAGATCGGCGCAAAAGGAAAGCAGTGCAGAAAAGCCAGCTTTATGGCCCGATCATTGCGTGCAGGGAACTTACGGAGCGGCTTTTCACGAAGCCCTTGACCTCAAGCCGGTTAGGCTCGTGCTGCGCAAAGGTTTCCGTCCCGATACCGATTCGTATTCCGCTTTCTTTGAAAATGATCGCCGCACCGTAACCGGTCTTAACGGCTTCTTGCGAGAAGCAGGTGTTGATACGATTTTTATAGGCGGCCTTGCAACTGATTATTGTGTTCTTTACACGGCTCTTGACGGCCGCCGCCTCGGCTTTACAACGATTGTGCTGCTTGATGCGGTCAGAGGCGTTGGCTATCCGTCAGGCTCTGTGGAAAAAGCGCTCCTTTCTATGGAGAAAGAGGGTGTTGTTTTAATAAATTCTCGAAATATCATCGACTATTCTCTCCAATAGCAGAAGAACGCTCCTCAAAATCTGCTTGGCTTGCCGACTCATGCAGCTCGATTCTACTTCCAATCGTTACACCAACTCGGTCGAACCAGCCTTGCGGTACTTCAAGGGCATAGCGGACGGAACGGCTTGACTGTATGGGCATTCGGCTCAAAGGCTCCATATTACGGATTTCCACTATTCGACCATCGTAGCTGATAAAAGCAATGGAAAGCGGAACGCCGGTGTTCTTCATCCAGAACGAAAGGATTTGATCACGTTCAAAAATAAACAACATGCCGGTGCCGTCCGGCACCGTTTTACGGAACATCAAGCCTTGTGCGCGCTGGGCGTCGGTACGGGCAATTTCTACATTGATGGTGATCGTGTCCTCGGCTGTCTCAAGTGTGTACTGTCTTTTCTCAAATGTTTGAGTAGCGGCAGCACAGTTATACATGCAGGTACAGAAAAGGACAAGAACAACACAAGAACGTCTAAAATTCATTCAAAAAACCTTCGCGTAACTGTAGAAAGTCGGACTCATCTGTCTGAGATTCATTCCTTATTTCATTGAAGATTTGAGTGTCGATGTATTTAATCGTGAGCGGCCTCTCAAGCGCTATCCGAGTCCCCTCTGACTCCCAAATCGTCTGTTTAGGATCGAGTTCTGCCGGTTCTCCATACTTTTGTACTAACGAAGTAAAGACACTGTAGTGATCGATGAGCTGCGTATTCAGGGTAAAAGACATGATAAAGACCTGCCCATCACGGAGCTGAAACAAAGCACGCCGGACAAATGAAGTGCCGGTTGTTTCAACAAGACTTTCATCTCGGAAAGGCAAGAGCGATACATCTCGGTCTCCACGGAATAAAAACAATTCATCTTGCTGCAAAGCCGCTTTAAGTTCATCAAGCCCTATTCCTAACGACAAGTTTCGGAAAGAACGGGAAAGCGGCGCATACTCCTGCTCTTGCGCCTGCAACACAAAGCCGGCGCAAAAGATTATGATAAAACTCCATACACAAAAATACCGTTGAATCATAGTTTAGAGTATATCGTGAAAAAAAGATGAAGGGAAGAGGTTTTAAGCTTTCAGGCAGCAGGCAAGGCTGTTTCTCCCTATACCATAGGCAAAAGTTCTCTACGTGTCGGTGCAGCTCTGAGACTGACAGGCAGAGAATGGAGTTATATCTCCTTACGGAGAACATGCCCAAGAAACTGGTATTTCGATTTCTAGCATTGTCTGACGAGACGTACACACTCAACGTTGTAACCTGTTATTCTCATAGTACGCTTGTTACTTAATGAGCCGCGTAGCATTAGCTACAAGTTTCCGCTTACCGTAGGTAGCAAAACGTCTTAATTCTTAAGGGCTTATGGAGGATGGGTTTTATATCTGCCTCGTATACGCCCATCCAAACAATAATCATCATTGCCTGCAGGCTGCCCATCACCCTTTATTTGAGGCCTAAGTATGCCGCTGATAATACCAGTCGAAACAATACTAATCGTTGGAAGTAGAATAGGAAGATGATAGATTCTTGTTATAGAGTCTTCGTCCATAAGGAACCGCTCCCGTTTCTTGTATGGTGTATGTTTTGGTATTATACCAGATTCGGGTAGAAGGTTTTTTATTCTGTCGAACTCAGGTTATTGCAATTATCTTTCATGGTTTCTATATTTCAACAGAAGTGCTTGACATTCACCCTCCTTACCGGTCATATTTAATAGGAAAGACGGCGAAGAATACCCGGAAAAATAGTTAAACAACGATGTATTATAAGCCGAAAATATGAAAGTGCTTTTAAGTACGATATCGTAGGGGGACGATATGTCTGACAACGACGATCTTGGTCTTAATGAAGAAGAAAGTGGAGAAGGTACCACTCAAAAAAAACCTTCTAAATTAGCCGCGCTTTTGCCTACTTTGCTCAAATTTGTTGCTATAGGACTTGGCGCGCTTATAGTCATTGTTACTATTACTGTGATAGTGTTTAATATACTTAACAAAGGCGGACAATCGCAAACTGCGATTCCGGATAGTTCTCCGTATATTGGCACCAGACCTCAGTATGCATGGTCAACTATTATAGGTCCGGTGCGGGCAACTACTAAAGATGCAGTTCCACATGCAGTAGTAGTTGATATGATACTTGGGTATACCTTGAATGACGCAGCCGCTCAAACCGAAATTGTTAACCGGCAATATGAATTGCGTGATTTTACCAGACGCTATTTTAGTTCAAAAAGTGCTGCTGAGTTGGCGCCGGAAAACGAAGGCCGGTTGAAGCAGGATATTATAGAAAAATTAAATACCCAAGTACTAGATACGGCAAAGGTTCGTAACATTACCTTTAATCAGTTGAGTGTATCAGAAATGTGAGCATGGTCCGTTTTGTCTTTGATTGAGGCAGAGGACGCAAAATAAACCGTCGAATTAGGTAGATAGTAATTTGTAAAGGAGGAGGGGCTACCGCGCCGTTTTTTTATGACAGAAGTTCTGTCCCAGGACGAAATTGATCAGCTTCTTACCGCGATAAATGCAGGCGAACCAGAGCCTGAATCGTTCAAGCCTGTTACCGAGACTCGCCGCAAAATAAAAGTTTATGATTTTAAGCGTCCTGATAAATTTTCTAAGGAGCAGATTCGTACTGTTTCAATCATGCATGATACTTTTGCCCGACTGACAACAACGAGTCTCTCAGCTAACCTTCGTAGCATGGTCCATGTTCATGTTGCCTCAGTAGATCAGCTTACTTATGAAGAATTTATCCGGTCCATACCTACGCCGACTACTTTGGCAATTATCAATATGGATCCTCTTAAAGGAAATGCTATTTTAGAAGTAGATCCGGCTATTACTTTTTCTATTATAGACCGGCTTTTCGGGGGGTCAGGTGAAGGAGCAAAAGCTCAACATGAACTTACCGATATTGAAACTTCGGTTATGGAAGGAATCATAGTCCGGATTTTGGGGAATATGCGTGAAGCGTGGACCACAGTTATTGATCTGCGGCCTCGGCTTGGGCAAATTGACACGAATCCACAATTTGCCCAAATTGTACCACCAACCGAGATGGTTGTTCTGGTTACTTTGGAAACCAAAGTAGGTGAGGTTGAAGGCATGATGAACTTCTGTATTCCCTACCTTACTATCGAACCTATAATTGGAAAATTATCTGCACAATTTTGGTATTCATCGGTTCGCCGAGGCACTACAACTGAAAACTTGAATATACTTAAAGAAAAATTGGCAACAGTTGATGTGAATGTGGTGGCCGAAATAGGGAAAATACAAGTGTCGGTACGGGATGTGCTGACATTACGGCCGGGGGATGTAATTCGCCTTTATAATACCCGTGTCGGCGATCCTTATTCTCTCAACATTGGTAATAAGAAAAAATTTCTATGTCGGCCTGGTGTTATCGGAAAAAAGATGGCAGTGCAGATCATCAAGAAAACTGCAGAAATAGAGCAGGCTGATTTAGAAAGTCTGACTAATGAAGGAGAGGAGACCTTATGATGAGTGATGGTGCTCTGTCACAATCTGAAATAGATGCGTTATTAGGTGGAATGAATATAGATGATGGTTCTGCTCCTGCAGGGGGAGCAGCCCATGGTGATGAGAATGAGCGTACAGCTCTTTCAAATTTTTTGTCCACTACACTTCAAAATCAATCTTCTAATTTTTCGACTTTTCTTGGGTTTCCGGTATCACTTACCGGTCCGGAACTTTCATTTACAACACGTGATAACCTCTTAGAACAGCTCCCCAGTACGGTAACTTTTATTAAAACAGACTACTCTTCCGGATTTCCGGGCGAACATAGCTTTATCATGGGTGAAGATATGTCAAAAACTATTGCTAGTATTATGACTCATGAAACAGATATACAAATGGATGACATGGCTCTTTCTGTCATAGGTGAAGTTATTTCAACTATGGTGGGAACACAAATAACCGCACTTACCAACAAAACTGGTAATAAATCCATAGCATCGCTGTCGCCTGAAACAAGTAATGTCCCCAAAGCAGTAGCAGCCTTACCATCCGATACATTCTTAGTTGCAGCCTATAAAATAGATATGGGGAAGGGTAGCCCTCAACAATTATGGGAAGTCTTTGGTACCAGTGTATCTAGTGCAATTGCTCATGCTCTCAATACTGGAAGCACTTCACAAGCTGCTCAGCCGGCGGCAAGTGGAGTAACGAGTGGGATGCAAAGTATGCCTAACACAGGGATGATGGGAGGAAATATGATGGGAGGTATGCAAGGTATGGGTACACCGACTAATGTTCAGCCGGTTCAATTCCCCAATTTGACCCCGCGGACAATTCCGCAAGAACAAGGAAATATCGGCTTAATTGTCGATGTATACATGGAAATGACGGTCGAATTGGGACGAACAAAAAAATTGATTAAAGAAATTTTAGGTATGGGTGAAGGTACAATTATAGAACTTGATAAACTGGCAGGTGAACCGGTTGATATATTGGTGAATCATAAACTCATTGCTAAAGGTGAAGTAGTTGTCATTGATGAAAATTTCGGTGTCCGTGTAACCGAGATCGTTTCTCCTTCAGAAAGAACAAGTGACTAGATGCAACATCATTTGAAAATCCTTTGTATTGTTTTTATTGCTACCACGTTCTGTAATGTTAGAGTATTGGCACAGACCGATGACAATGCTATAGAAGATCGTGAGCGTAGCTTTATTATCGCAAATGATACCGGAACCGTCACTACCGGATCACAGGCCTTATCTGTTTGGACCGTATTTCGGACGATTTTAGTCTTAGCAGTGGTTGCTGTGGTAATTTATGGGACGATTTTCTTCCTTAAACGTATTGTGCGAACTTCTGTTAAAGAAAGTCCACATCTTAAAGTGCTCGCCGGCGCTTCTTTGGTAACAGGCCGTTCAGTTCATATTGTTGCTGTGGGAACTAAAGCGTGGCTTGTCGGCGCTGCAGAAAACGGCGTTTCCCTCATAGCTGAAATCACTGATCAAGAAACAGTCGATGCTATGCTTCTTGATGCTTCACAAAGGCAAAGCGAAATATCCGGAAAAATGCTTAACTTCTCACGTCTCTTGCAAGATTTAACCGGTTCCAAAGAACAAAAGGATAAGACTCCAAAAACTGACAGTATTCGTAAAAACAGGGAAAAAATCAGGAGGCTTCTGTAAATGCACCTTATAGCGCTTGTTGTGATGCTTGTTGTGAGTATTCTGCCACTACCGGCGCAATTATCGCCTTTCCCGGATATGTCTGTGCCAAGTACCATGAATATTCCCACTCCAGCTCAACCAACAACAATCCCTTTTATTGATCTTACTATACGCAATCCGGAATCCGGACAGGAAGTTGCTTTTTCTCTGCAACTACTCCTTCTCCTTACAGTGTTATCATTAGCACCGAGTATCATCATTCTGATGACAAGCTTTTTGCGTATTTCTATTGTATTTGATTTCATCAAACGAGCACTGTCTTTACAACAAGTACCGCCTAATCAAGTTTTGTTAGGTATATCCCTTTTTTTAACTATTTTTGTTATGTGGCCGACTTTTGAGACGATCTACAACAACGCATTTAAGCCTTTGTCTGAAGGTACTATTTCGGTGGAGACAGCTTACCGAGAAGCCGAAGCACCTTTGCGTCTTTTTATGTACCAACAGATGTACAATAATCCGGACAATATTCGTCTCTTTATGACGATGCGTGGGCTTGACAGGCCCGAGACGCTCGCTGATGTGCCGACCTATATTTTAATTCCGGCTTTCATTTTGAATGAACTGACTGTCGCCTTCAATATAGGTATTTTGCTTTTTATTCCCTTCATTGTGATCGACATGGTCGTAGCCAGTGCGCTTATGTCTATGGGTATGATCATGCTGCCGCCGGTTATGATTTCTATGCCATTCAAGCTGATTTTGTTTATTTTGGTAGACGGTTGGGGATTGCTGACTAGTCAGATTGTACAATCGTTTATGTAACGTATATTGATGTTCTGGTCAACTCCCTCTTTTTGTACCGCTACTCTGTGTAATTATTTTAAGGAACTAGTTTTGTTCTGAGCTGAGTACGGTATTTCGGTATGCCTGTCTTTTCCGCGTAGACTAAAAATATTTTATTTTTAGCCTGAAATGCCGCTCGTCTTATCTTTTCCATCAGGTTATCTTCCAGAATCATACGGAACATTGCTAGGAATGTCTTTGTTTCTGTGCCTCCAGTATTGTTGACTTGAAGATTTTTAAGGCCATGTTTATGCTTTTTATAGTATCCAAATGTCTTGATGCCAATCCTTCAATCGAGAGCAAATAGTTTTTATCTTGTTTTATCACCGAATATCTATTTACAAAAGCTATGAGAGTATGATAGACTACCTTACATAACTTTAAGGTTAAGACGATCAGCAACAAGAGATTTTAATAAATGTCGAATGATACTATATAGTAAGAGCTTCAATAGCCATGAAAAAATAATGTTTTGACGGTGCCGGAACAACGATAGATTTTTGTCTATCTATCTTATTATTCTTAATATTTCTACCCAAAAGATTTTTAAGAAGAAGATTCCGATGAAAAAAATAGTATTCTAATTTTGGTGGTGAAAAGTCGGTACAGATGGATATTTTCTTAAAAGAAATTCCTATAGAAAGGAATAACATTTTAGTAATTGCTGATGAAAAATCAGAGTCAATGATAGTGGATACTCTTCTTTCTCCTGATTACACTATTTCTTTTGCAAAATTAGATATGGTTGCTCTAGAGCAAGCTATTAAAGAAAAACCAGATTTAATTTTACTTTATATTGTTACGTCTGATATGAATGGATTTGAACTGCTGTCAACCATGAAAAATATATCGGAAATATCACATATTCCGGTTATTATTGTTAGCAGCTTCAATGATATAGATAATGAAGAAAAGGGATTTCTACTTGGTGCAGTGGATTATATTAAAATACCATTCAATACAAGAGTGTTAAAGGCACGAATAAAAACGCATATACAAATAGTACAACAATTTCGTATTGTTGAGCAACGTGGGATAATGGACGGACTTACTAACATTCCTAATCGCCGGTATTTTGACGACCGTATTGTCATAGAATGGCGGCGGGCTTTGCGCGAACATCAGCCTCTTTCATCTTTAATGATTGATATTGATAAATTCAAGAGTTATAACGATACCTATGGCCATCCTCATGGCGATGCTCTTCTTAAAGCGGTGGCTCATGTATTAGCAACAACGGTGATGCGTCCTACTGATATGTGCGCTCGGATTGGCGGTGAAGAATTTGCGGTAATATTGCCGGATACCAATCTAGATGGTGCGGTACATGTTGCTGAAAAGCTACGCGCCGCTGTGGAAGCGTTACGAGTTCCTACTGCCGATGGAAAAATTATCACCACCGTTACTATAAGTTTAGGGGTTGCATCTCTTATTCCTCAAGAAAATGATAGTATTGAAGAGTTTATAACTCGTGCTGATGTTCATCTATACAATGCTAAGAAATCCGGAAGAAACAGAGTATCTTACTAAAAGATGAAAGCTTTGACTGCATTGATACTGTTGTAAAATACAATACACTCTTTTTAAGACGCATGAGCGACTGCTCTTGTGAAGAGTGGCGGAACGCTTTGCTTTGTATACGCTTGAACAACAAAAGCTTTTCATGAAATACCAAAAAATTCCTGATGCAATCCTCGAACTACCTCTGTTGCTTGCTCTTCATTTACAATAAAGCTAATATTGACCTTGCTTGCCCCTTGAGAGATCATCTGGACTTGTATATTGAGTTTTTCGCACAACCCGAAAGCTCTCTTTAATATTTCAGAAGATCGGCGTACATTTCCAATAATAGTTACAATGGCTTTGCCGGTTTTAACTGCTACCGAGGCGATCTTAGAAAGTTCTTCAGTTAATGCGGTGATGTCATAGGCTATATCCAAAGTCAGCGAGATGGACACTTCACTGGTAGCAACCATATCCACAGAAATACCTTGTTGAGCAAAGCACAAGAATACGCCGGACAAAAATCCCGCTTGCCCTAACATACGAGTCGATACAATATCAACCAAAAGTATGTTTTTCCGCGTGCTAATTGCAACGACTGGTTGCGGACGCTCTGCCAATGTCGGTACTATGCGCGTCCCCGGCGCACGAGGGTTATACGAATTCTTAACCAATACCGGCGTGCCGGTATTCATACAAGGACGCATGGCGCGCGGATGCAGTACCTGAGCGCCAAAGTAAGCCAATTCAGCAGCTTCATCGTAGGTAACTTCTTTTACCGGGCGGGCATCCGGAACAATACGAGGATCAGCCGTCAATATACCGTCGACATCTTTCCATACCTGCGCTTCTTCAGCGCCGCATGCAGCGGCAATAATAGTCGCACTCCTGTCCGACCCGCCGCGTCCTAATGTAGTGATTCTACCCGAACCGTCTTTGGCAATAAAACCAGTTACCACCGGGAGAAAACCGGCCTCCAAAACAGGATTTATGTACTTTGGAATAGCAGTCCAACTTTCCTTGAAAAGATCTGCGGCGGTAAAGTTAGAGTCCGAAACAAAACCTATATCCCACGCATCAATGGCTTTAGCCTGAATGTCCAGCTTGTTGAAGTATGCGGCAACAACACGCACCGAAAGGCGCTCCCCAAAAGACACAATATGATCCTTGGCACGCCCCGTTAATTCTCTGGTAAGAGCTATGCCGGTAACCAAGGCATGCAATTCATTAAAAAGTATTGCCAGTTCGCCTTCTATCCACTCTACACCCAGCTCCTGCATTGTTTTTATGTGCAGCCCGGTTATTTTAGCAATACCAACGACGCCTGTTTGTATTGCGGTGTTCGCCGCCTCAAGCAGATGATCCGTTGTGTCCGCCATCGCCGAAAGCACCACGACCGGCGTGCGCTCTCGGTGCATGTCGACAATGTCAACAACGTGGCGTATCCTATTTGCATCTGCAACGGAACTGCCTCCAAACTTCATAGTAATCATGGTGTTTCCTCCATCTTTATATACATACTGCACGGCGCTTCTCATGGACAGCTGACTATGCTTTGTGCCTGCCACTGCCGGAAATATCGCCGCCGATCTGCTCTTCATGGACAGCTAACTATACTTTGTGCCTAGCGCCGCTGGAAAGACTGCCGTTTATCTGCACTTTCCAGCTCTAACAGCGCTTCTCATGGACAGCTAACTATGCTTTATGCCTGCCGCTGCCGGAAAGACTGCCGTTTATCTGCACTTCACAGCTACAACAGCGCTTCTCATGGACAGCTAGCTATGCTTTGTACCTAACGCCGCTGGAAAGACTGCCGTTTATCTGTACTTCGCAGCTACAAGAGCGCTACCCTGAGAGAAGAGCTAGGCGCTACGAGTTACTTCTCCGGCTCTTACCTTCCGCATCGTGAATAGAGCAGCAACCATACAAAGACCACCGAAAATAAAAATGCCCTTGTAATCAAAAAAGTCTATAATTGCACCAGTAATCGGCGGGGCTAAAATAGCCGCACCTTGACTAAAGGTGTAGTACAAGCCAGTGTAAACGCCTATGGTCCCGAACGAGGCCATTTGCCAAAGCATAGGAAACGAATTAACGACCACTCCCATCCATACGGCGCCGTAAAGAAACATCAATATTAAAAACAAGACAAGGGCGGCCGATGAAGGGATGCCCGCCATGTTCACCACGAGTCCCCCAAGCGGTATAAGAAAGAGAATGGCGGCCAGCATGATAAGGTTCATACATATATAGTTTCTGCGCCCGAATCTGTGAGCTAGGTAGCCTGCCGGGACGGCCATGATAACGCTTGAGATGCCGGCTACCCCCTGCGCTAAGGCTGCGCTGCCCTCCGATACGCCGAGGGACTCAGTCAAGTATAAGCCCAAGAAAGGCTTCACGCCTTCGTAGGCCATAAACCAGAAAAATAACGAGATAAGAATGCGGGGGACGCTTGAACCGCCGGTCGAGAAGGCTTGCTTCACGGCCTTGAGGACGGCTGTCTTCTCTTCTTTTTTGCCGCTCGGAACCCGCTCTTTAACAAAGATAAAGAGAACGGTTACCGCTATGATGATGCAAAGCCCCGCGACAAAAAACGGCAGGCGCTCCTCCTCGTCCATGAGCCGGGCTAGGGCTAGGGTGCTGATGATTAAGCCTATGCCGCCCATCATATTGATTACTCCGTTTGCCTCTGAACGGAAAGAGGGCGGAACTGTGTCGGGCATGAGCGCGACAACGGGGCCGCGCACGGATGTTTTGAATATATTGAAGACAAATATAATGCTTATGAGGGCCAAGAGGGATATTCGTGCAACGCTCGGTATGAAAATAAAAATAACCGCGGATATTGGCAGCATGACGATGATGAACGGCATACGCCGCCCTATTTTTGTTCTGGTGCGGTCAGACCATATAGAAATGATCGGAATGAGCAGCAACTGCAGGACATTGTCCACCGTCATAATGCCGCCCACCGCCGCATTAGATTGTATGTAGCGCTTTAGAAATATGGGAATATAGGTGTCGTAGAGGGGGTCCATAAGCCCCATAGTTAAGAAGCCGAAGCCGATTAAGAATGTTATGCCTAGATAGTTTCTGAAACTGACATTTTCTTTTTCCATAGTGTTGATTGACCTTATTGGAGGCTTTTGCGCTTTGGCAGAAGGGCTTTTTGTGCGGCCGTACTGCAGCGCTTCTTACGGTGAAGGGTTTTAAGGGATGATGGCGTTGGCGATAGTTCCCCACGGCCCTTTAGAACCTGTAGGGTTTTCCCAACGTGCGCAGAAATAGACCGTTTTTCCCCGCTTATCGCCTGTGAAATCAAAGATGCAGGGGGTTTTTGTTGCAAAATCTGAGTTGAACAAGTCTTCCGCTTTGATGGGCGGCTCTTCTTTTATTTCCCAGCGTATTTCGGCTCCGTGAACGCCTCTTGGTTTTCCTCTGCGCTTAGTGGCGGAGTCCCAAAAGTGCAGTGCGAGCCTGTTAGGTACTGAGCTGTCTAGGCTGTACTCAGGGAATGTCGAGGGTTTGGGGACTGGGGAATGGGTGGTTGCATGGGTGGGTATCTTCATTTTATCGCGGTCGTTGCTGCTTACCAAAGGGTTGTACAAGAGGAATCCTTTGATAAAGGCGCGCAGAACCCGTGTCAAGTCTTGGCGTGTGCGGTTTTTCTCAGCGACATCAACCGAGCCTTTGTTGGGATCGAGTGTTTTTGCATAAGCCGCGTCAAATGCAATTTGCAGCGCAAGCACGGGCTGCAAAGCTTCGGATGAGATATTAAATGCAGTCAAATGAGCCTGCACGTACAATAAAAGCAGCTTAACCCACTCTGAAAAATCGGCATCTTTTGATGGAACATAATCAGCCATACATACTTCCTTTTTTTAAGATAAAGCACTATCGGTATCGGCTCTGCGATACCGTATAGACGCTTTATTATATATAATAATTTGTGCGGCTTGTAAAGTCCCCGCAAAGCCGCACGAGGCGCAGACCCTCCCGCCTGCGCCTCCCGCCATGTTTTTTAACTCTCAAAACATGGCGGGAGACTCTCCCGCCATGTTTTCTGACTCTCCCGCCATGTTTTCCAAGCCTCTTGCCATGTTTTCTAAGCCTCCCGCCATGTCTTCTGACTCTCCCGCCATGTCTTTTGACTCTCCCGCCATGTCTTCCAAGCCTCCCGCCATGTCTTTTGACTCTCCCGCCATGTCTTCTGACTCTCCCGCCATGTCTTCCAAGCCTCCCGCCATGTCTTTTAAGCCTCCCGCCCTATCTTTTAAGCCTCCCGCCACCTAAAACGGCCCCTAAGCCGCCTCCAAAAAGGCTCCCTATTCAAAAAAAACTCCCCCTCGTACCGTTTACTCCCTGTAATGACAGCTATGCGATTCTTTAAGGATATTTTTCAGTCGTTTCTTACTGCTACCCAACCCTTCGGAAATACCGTTAACTACGAGGAGGAGCCTCTATACTATAGGTAATACCCCAAAAGTATGTCAATCCCTTATACTCGGTTTTTTTATAAAAAATTATCAAAAATTTACCCTTGCAATAAAAAAAAATTACTGGCATACTATCTCAATATATGTTACTATAACAATGCTTATGACAGCTCTCGATACCCTTTATCATAAAGTAGAAAAATACGGAAATGTATGCGTCGGCTTGGATACAGCACTCGAATATTTGCCGCATCCCCTTATAGCAGCCGCTTATGACCCCATGCAGGCCATCCTGAACTATAACTGCGCGGTCGTCGATGCTACAGAGGATATTACAGCGTGCTATAAAGTACAGATTGCCTATTACGAGGCGCTCGGACTTAAAGGCTTAGAGCTTTACGCCAAAACACTCTCGTACATTAGGTTCAAGAAACTGCTCATTATAGCCGATGTAAAGCGTGGAGATATTGCCGATACTGCTGCGCGTTACGCTAAGGCTCACTATTCAGGAGATTTTGAGGCCGACTTTGTAACGTTATCCGCATATATGGGCATGGATTCACTTGCACCGTGGGTTTCGGCCGCGCAGGAAAGCGGGAAAGGCGCTTTTGTCTTGATGCGCACCTCTAACGCAGGCAGGCAGGATTTTCAATGTCAGAAGCTTTTGGCTGGGGGGAGCGTTTACGAGGCTGTAGGGGATAAACTGCGCGCCCTTGCCTCCTCCTGCCGCGGTGAGTGCGGCTATGCTCTGTTCGGTGCGGTTGTTGGATGCACCGAAAGCGAAGAGGCGGCGGCTATACGCAAACGGTACAAAGACTTGTTTTTTTTGATCCCCGGTTACGGCGTTCAAGGGGGCGGCGGCAAAGAAGCGGCGCTGCTTTTGGACGGCCGCGGAAACGGCGGGGTGGTTAACGCGTCAAGAGCGGTCTTGAAGGCATGGAAAAAAAATGAGAGAATAGAAGGAATGGGTAAAAGAGAGGCGCTTTTAGGAGCGATGGAAGAGGTGCGTTCGTTTGTTGTTACGATGAGGGACGACATACGGGATGCTGTAGAAGTTTTGCTATCAAAGGAAGAAATTCATGCAAAGAGGTAAATCGAAGTTTTGGCATCATACAAGGCTTGAGGAAACGCTGAGAGATAAGCCGTGGTATCGTATGAGGCTCAAGAAGCTGCTCAAGGCTCGGTCGTCGTATCGCCTTAGACTGAGGAAGGCGTTTATGGCAAAGCCGTGGTATCGGTTTAGGCTTGAGGAAATACTCGAGGCAAGGCCGTGGTATCGAGTGAGGCTGAAAGAGGCGTTGAAGGTCAGGCCGTGGTACCGCATCATGCTGAAAGAAGCGCTCAAAGCCAGACGTCTCATAGGTGCTTGAGCAGAGCGGATTAGACAGACTAGACTTTGACGGTTTTTTAGGGTTAGGTTTAAGCTATGATTGAAAGTGAAATAAGAACGGTTGCTGTTTTTGATACAACCTTGCGCGATGGAGAACAAGCTCCCGGCTGCAGTATGAATCTATCCGAGAAGCTCGAAGTTGCAGGCGCTCTTGAATTATTGGGAGTGGATGTGCTTGAGGCGGGGTTTCCTGCTTCAAGCGCTGGGGAGTTTGAGGCGGTTAAAGCGATAGCCGGCATGGTGAAGAATGCGTCTGTGGCGGGCTTATGCCGGGCTAGGGCGGAGGATATTGATGCGTGCCGCATTGCTTTGTACAGAGCTGTGCATCCTCGTATTCACTTGTTTCTGGCAACATCGCCTTTGCATATGTTCTATAAGCTCAAGATGAGACCAGAGGAAGTACTTGAGCAGGCTTGTGCTGCGGTCAGCTATGCCAAATGTTTTTGCAGCGATGTTGAATTTTCCGCAGAGGATTCTTTTCGCAGCGAATGGGATTTTGTAGCTGAAGTTTTTTCCGGTGTTATAAAGGCTGGAGCGACTGTGGTTAATGCGCCGGACACGGTCGGGTATGCAATGCCTGATGAGTTTGAAGAGTTTATTAAGTATATAAAAGAGAGAACTTGTGGAATAGAAAAGGTGAAACTTTCGGTGCATTGCCACAATGATCTTGGTTTGGCTGTTGCCAACAGTCTTGCTGCGGTGAAGGCCGGCGTTGATCAGGTGGAATGTACGATGAACGGCATCGGGGAGCGGGCAGGGAACGCGTCCCTTGAAGAATTCGCCATGGGCTTGCAGGTGCGCCGTGATTTTTTCATGGCAAAGACCGGTATTAAAAGCGAGCGCCTCTATCCTACCAGCCGTCTTGTCTCGCAGGTAACGGGAATGAGAGTGCCGCCCAATAAAGCTATTGTGGGGGACAATATTTTTGCCCACGAGTCCGGGATACACCAGCACGGACTTTTAGCCAACAGGGCGACGTATGAGATTATGACGCCGCAAGAGTTGGGAATGCCGCAGAGATCTATGGTGCTTGGCAAGCATTCCGGTATTCACGCCTTTGAAGACTATCTAAGCCAGATGGGGTTTAAGCTTGAAGAGGCTCAGATCGAGAAGGCGTTTGAGCAATTCAAGGCGCTGAGCGATCTCAAGAAGGTAATAAGCGGCAAAGACATTGAAGCTTTGGTTATGGGACTTGCGATACGGGCGCCTGAAATGTGGAAACTCGACCGGTGGGTAGTCAATTCGGGATCAAACTTTACCAGCACCTGTACGATTAGGCTTGGAGATCGTAACGGCGCGTTAAGCGAGTGCGTTTCTACGGGAGACGGTCCGATAGACAGTGCTTTCAAGGCGGTAAACCGGATTATAGGCAAGGACCTTGCTCTTGTTTTCTATGATCTTAAAGCGCTTAGCTCAGGAGAGGATGCGCAAGCTGAAACGACTATAAAGATAGCATGGCAGGGCCAGCAATGGAACGGCCGGGGGCTATCGACTGACATTGTTGAATCGTCAATAAAGGCATACATAGCGGCGATCAATGCAATGGAATCGGAACTTGAAGGTGCGGCTCATCCTGCCGTGAAGGGCGAGGAAGCCGGAGAAGCTCTGGTCGCGATGCGTGAGCCTGCGGCTTCAAGGGCTGAGCTGGTATAAATAGTGCGTGAGTCTATGGCTTCAAGGGCTGAGCTGGTATAAA
>JAITAM010000079.1 GCA_031284085.1 Spirochaetaceae bacterium | reverse complement strand
TTTTTCTTCTTCCTTCTTTATATATAGGATTCTCATCTTTATCATATTTAATTATTTCATCTCCCTCTTCTTTCCCTTCTAAACCTCTTTCATCTCTTCTATCCCCTTCTTTTTCCTTTGCTAGGTGTGATTGACAGTTTTATGGGGTTTAGGTTTTTTAACTTGGTGGAACGTCCCGCTGGCTTGTGTCCTCTATCCCGCTCCTATCAGGCAAAAAGCCGTACACTGTTCCCGATACAAGAACCTTTGAAGCCCGCTGGCGGGTTGAAACAGCCTGCGGCTGAGACCTCTGTAGCCGCCGACTAGCATACCAAGAAGAAAATTGATAGACAAAACTTATACGTTGGTGTATAGTTGGCTAAATCAAATAACAAAGCCAGTTTTAGCGGGACTTAGGCGCTCTGAAGGGCGTCCAGAACAAATACGGAGGATACAATGAAGGAATTTAATTGGGATCGTACCTGGGAAACCGGACATCCGTTGATTGATAGCCAGCACAAGCAGTTGATGGAGGCTATCAATGCTCTTTTACAAGCAATTTACCAAAATGCCGGAAAAGACGAGGTTAAAAACACGCTTGATTTCCTGAATGATTATACTATCAAGCATTTTTTTGACGAGGAGAGATTACAAAAAAAATATAACTATCCTGATATTGAGAACCATAAACAGTACCACCAAGCTTTCAAGAAAACCGTGCGTGATATGATAGTGGAGCTAATCAACCGGGGAATAACCGACGAACTGGCTGAAAAAGTGCAAAGCAGTATTGGTGATTGGCTTGTCAACCATATTAAAATTCAGGATTTCAAACTTGTAGCCCACATTAAATCACAGGACCCGGAGGCGCTCGTTAAATGAAAGCACTCTTTATAGGCGGCACCGGCACGATTAGCGCCGCAATTTCACGAAAACTAGTAAAGATCGGTTGTGAACTTTATTTACTCAATCGAGGCAACCGTAATACCGAACTATCCGGCAAAGTTGAAGAGATACGCTGCGATATTAACAATGAGCAAGATATGGCAGACAAAGTCGCCGGCATGAACTTCGATGTGGTGGCGGATTTTATTGCATTTACCCCCGAACAGGTTGAACGGGATTGGAGGCTCTTTCAGAACAAGACCCGCCAGTATATTTTTATCAGCTCTGCGTCCGCATATCAAAAGCCGCTTTCTAATTACCGAGTTACGGAATCGACGACGCTCTCAAATCCTTATTGGGAGTATGCACGAAATAAAATTGCCTGCGAAGAGTTTTTGTTAAAAGTATACAGGCAGCACGACTTTCCCATTACCATTGTGCGCCCAAGCCATACTTACGATGAGCGCAGTGTGCCGCTTGGTGTGCACGGCAAAAATGGAAGCTGGCAAGTGGTTAAACGTATGCTGGAAGGGAAGCCGGTTATTATCCACGGGGACGGCACGAGTTTATGGACCATGACCCATAACAGCGACTTTGCCAGCGCTTTTATTGGGCTTATGGGGAACATTCATGCGATTGGTGAAACGGTTCAGATCACATCAGACGAGACGCTCACATGGAATCAGATATACTATGCCATAGCCACCGCTTTGAATGTTGAGCTGAAAGCAGTGCATATATCCAGTGAATTTTTGAGCTTGTGCGGTCCGTATAATTTTACCGGAGGGTTAACCGGCGACAAGGCAAATTCTGTGGTTTTTGACACCACCAAACTTAAATCGCTTGTTCCTTATTTCACCGCAAAAGTCCGTTTTGATCAGGGTATACAGGAGACGATTAATTATGTGCTTGCACATAGTGAATGTCAGATTAGCGATGAAGAGTTCGACACATGGTCTGATCGTCTTATTGCCATTCGAGAAAAAGCGTTGTACTCCTTGCGATGGTGAGGTAAGATACTGGGACCGGTAAAGAAAGGGGTCTTAACGGCAAAGAGCCTTTGGGTTTTTAACTCAAAGGCTCTTTGTTTTACGAAGGCTGTTCGGCATCGACTATGCTTAAAATATCTTTTAGCTGCGGGTCTTGTTTATAGTACTGTTCTTCAAGTTCTTCTGCGCTCAATCCAATGAGTTCATGGCTTAGGTAATGTATCCAGATGCTCTCATCATGAATAGACAGTTCGTGTTTGCGGCACCAAAAATCCGGCTGAATAGGCAGCTGCTCCGGCTTGTCATAAAAATATTTGTAATCATGGACGGCGATTTTTAGATCGTGCCGCGGCAAACCTTTTTCAAGAATAATATTTGCGAGAAAATTGATGGTGCGCCCCGAATCAAAAATATCGTCTATGAGAAGCACCTTATCGCCTACTCTTAAATAATCAGGCTGATAGGTCCATCCTTCGACTTTTATCTTTTCTGAGGTGAGGACATTGGTATAAGAACGGGCAACCACAGCAGCATAATAAACAGGTCTATTACCGGTACGGACAATCTTAAAATATTCGCTGATCACATTACCTAAATAAGCGCCTCCACGCAGTGATACATAAATCACATCAGGAATAAAACCGGAATGATAGATACGATGTGCCAGTCTGAGTGCATTATTGCGCACGGTATCGTAGGAAAGAAATTCTTTGTTCATTGAAGCACTGTAGCCTAAAATGGAAAAAAAGGAAAGACTGATAGAAAAAGAAACCTCACCCTCTAGGCACTAAGCTCTTCCCTTTGTATACTATGTTCTATGAAGTTTAGCCAGTTATTTATCCGGACGCTTCGAGAAGTTCCTGCTGATGCTCTAGTTCCAAGCCACAGGCTTATGTTTCGTGCTGGTATGATACGCAAGCTTGCAAACGGTCTTTTTGCTTATCTGCCTTTGGGGCTGCGCTCTTTTCGCAAAGTTGAGGCCATTATCCGTGAAGAAATGAACGCTATCGGTACTTTGGAAATAAAGGCGCCTGTAGTAATCCCCGGCGAATTGTGGAAAGAATCCGGTCGGTGGGATAGCATAGGAGAGGAACTGCTTCGGGTAAAAAACAGGCTTGGTATTGATTTGGTCGTTTCTCCTACTGCAGAAGAGGCGTTCTCAGCTCTTGTCCGCGATGAATTGTCTAGTTACCGCCAGCTTCCACTTGTGCTGTACCAGATCAATACAAAGTATCGAGATGAAATACGCCCGCGCTATGGCTTTATGCGCAGCCGGGAATTTACAATGAAAGATGCTTACTCATTTCATAGCGATGATGCAAGCCTCGACGAAACCTACCAAGCTATGGGAAAAGCCTACCGCCGTATTTTTTCCCGGTGCGGCTTGAGTGTTATTCCGGTGCGCGCCGATTCCGGTATCATGGGCGGAAGCGGCAGCGAGGAGTTTATGGTGGAAAGCACCATAGGCGATAATACGCTGCTTTTGTGCCGTGCCTGCAATTACGCTGCAAATGTAGAAAAAGCCGCTTGCACGCCTGAACCGATTGTGAAATTTTCTCCCGTGCCGGCATTGGAACCGGTGCGGACGCCCAATGTAAAGACTATAGATGAGCTGTGCGCTTTCCTTGGCATCGGTGCGAAGAACTTTATTAAAACACTCATATATCGGGCGGTCAATGCAGAGCTTGCGGATGCTAAAGAATTTTTTGCCGTGTGCATCCGAGGCGATTTGTCTGTTAATGAAACTAAGCTCGCCGCCTTCCTCAAGGCGCAAGAAGTAATGCTGGCGGATGATGCCGATGTGCTGCGTCTTACGGGTTCTCCGGTTGGTTTTGTCGGCCCTGTTGGACTTAGCGGCCTTGTGGTTATTGCTGATAATTCTGTCGCCGACACGTGCGATCTTGTTACCGGGGCCCTTGAGAAGGACCTGCACTTTCGCCATGTCGTATACGGCCGTGATTGGACTGCATGGCAGATTGCCGATCTTCGTACCGTCAAAGCAGGGGATCACTGCCCTTTGTGCGGCGGCGAATTGTACGAAAAGAAAGGCAATGAACTAGGCCATATTTTCAAGCTTGGGTATAAGTATACAAAGTCAATGCAGATAAGCTGCCTTGATGAAGAGGGACAAGCGCATACACCAATAATGGGTTCTTATGGTATAGGGCTTGACCGGACTCTAGCCTCAATTATTGAAGAACACCACGATGAAGCCGGCATTATCTGGCCTTTGTCCGTTGCCCCCTACCACGCCGCCATCGTCCCGATAAAGTACGACGGGGCTGTGAAGAATGCCGCCGACGAGCTGACTCTCGCTTTAGAAAAGCACGGTATAGAAGTCTTGCTTGACGATAGAAGCGAACGGCCGGGGGTTAAATTCAATGATGCAGACCTTATCGGCATCCCTTTCAGGATAATTGTCGGCGACAAAAATCTGCCTTTGTTTGAGATGAAGCGCAGGGATGAAAAGGAAAGCCGCCTTATCGGTTTAGATGAAGCTGTGCAGGAGCTCCGTGAGGCGACAAGCCGCCTATAAAACGGCAGCCCAAACGGATTTAAGGATACTGCGAGGCGGTAGCGCCGGAACTATGGGGAAATGGGACATGAAAAGGTCCCTGAAATATGCACTGTACTTTATAAAAATGAAAGAATTGTTAATTTCTTGAAAAGGAGGCCGGCGGATATCTTTGAAGCCGGTTTTGTTTATGAGAGGAGTAGAACATCGAGGACTAATCAAAATTGAAGGTCCTGTGGTTATTACATCAAGAAGCCGGCGTGTTGGATTTAATGAAGTTGTGGCCGTATACGACAGGGAAGGCGGACGCAGGCTCGGCCGTGTGATCGATCTAAATCGTGATTGGGCTGCAATCCAGATTTTCGGTACAAACAGCGGACTTTCAATCAATAATACACGAGTTGAATTCTTAGAGAGGCCTATGGAGTTACGTGTAGGTACTGAAATCCTAGGGCGGGTCTTTAACGGACTTGGCGAACCTATTGACGGCTATGGTACTATCTTTTCTTCAACGTATCTTGATGTCAACGGTCTTGCGATAAACCCTTATGCACGCATCTATCCGCGGGATTTCATTCAGACCGGAATTTCGGCTATTGACGGCTTGAATACGCTTATTCGAGGGCAAAAACTGCCGATTTTTTCCGGAAACGGGCTTCCACATAACCGGCTTGCGGCACAGATAATCCGCCAAGCGAAGATTTTGAATGCTGACGAATCTTTCGTTATTGTATTTTGCGCTATGGGGGTAAAATACGATGTCGCTCGGTTTTTTCTCGATAGCTTTGAGCGTTCCGGCGTGCTTGCCTCCGTCGTGGTCTTTTTGTCTCTTGCGGATGCGCCTTCTTTGGAGCGCCTGATCGCCCCTCGTTGTGCGCTTACCGCAGCAGAATATCTGGCTTATCAAAAGAATATGCACGTCCTCGTGGTGATGACCGACATGACGAATTACTGCGAAGCGCTGCGCGAGGTCTCTTCCATCCGCGGTGAAGTGCCGAGCCGCAAAGGGTACCCCGGCTATCTTTATTCTGATCTGGCATCGCTTTACGAGCGCGCCGGAAAAATAACCGGTTCTACCGGTTCCATCACGCAGATTCCCATTTTGACTATGCCTAATGACGACATAAGCCATCCAATTCCCGATCTTTCAGGCTACATCACTGAAGGCCAAATTGTTCTTAACCGAGAACTAACCCAGCGCGGCGTGTATCCGCCGGTAGACGGCCTGCCCAGCCTTTCACGCCTGATGAAAGATGGTATAGGGGTGGGCATGACTCGTGAGGATCACAAAGACGTTTCCAGCCAGTTGTTTGCCGCGTATTCAAAAGTCAAACAAATCCGCAATTTGGCCTCAATTATTGGAGAAGAAGAACTCTCGCCTGTTGACAAACTATACCTGCAGTTCGGGAAAAAGTTTGAGCAGTTTTTTCTTTCTCAAGAAGAAAACGAAAATCGTAGTATAGAGCAAACTCTTGACATCGGCTGGAAGGTGCTTAGCGAACTTCCCCGCGAGGAGCTGCTGCGTATTAAAAAAGACTTGATTGAAAAATACTTTGAGCCTCTTCTTGCGAAGAAGCAGGCCGCTCTCTAGTCTTTCGCTCTTGGCGGTTCAAGGACAGGTCTACGAGTCTTGGTCTGCAAGAAGCGGAAGCGTATTATGCAGGCTAAAGTCTGTGCGTGCATAGAGACTGCGCTCTTGTTCCAAATCTAAATATTCTTATTCCAGATCCGGGTTTGTACGTTCCAGACCCGGGCGCTTAAAAACAAGACTATAGAATTTCCTACAAAACTCCTGTAGAATAACACTAAGGAGTAAACAGATGAATAATTTTATTGAAATTACCGCCCAAGAGTTTAGCGGTAGACCGTTTCATATTCTGGAGAAAGAGTGGACTTTAATCACTACTCAGGATGATAAAAAAGCCAATGCTATGACTGCAAGCTGGGGCGGTTTTGGCGTGCTGTGGGCAAAACCAGTGCTGTTCACCTTTGTTCGGCCGCAGCGCTATACGCACCTCCTCCTTGAGAGGATGGAAACGTATTCCGTTGCCGTTCTTGATGAAACGCACCGGCAGTCCCTTGAGCTGTGCGGCACCAAATCAGGGCGTGATACGGACAAAATTACGCAGTGCGGCTTTTCGATTGCTTACAGCGGCGGCACGCCGTACCTTGAGCAGGCGCATACCGTGTTTATCTGCCGGAAAATTGCAAAGTATCCTCTTGAGCCTGCCGGATTTATTGATCCGGCCATTGATGCGCAGATATATCCTGAGCAGGATTACCATGATCTTTACATTGGAGAGGTTATAAAAATATTGGCGAAAAAGACTGATGAGCGTGGACGGTAATGTTATTGCTTCTGCTCTGAATAGAAAACGACGCCTGAACTTTCATCGTTCAGGCGTCTGATTATCTACAGGTGAGGACCATGCTTAGGTATTCGTCCGTTTCCGTTCGTAAAATGACCAGCACTTGCGAATCTTGAAAAGGAAGCGAAAAATAAAACGTTTCTTTTTCATCGGGTGTAAAAAATATTTTTTGTATCGTAGGCTCATCCGGTTTTGAGCGCGGCGCAGCTGCGACGGTTACAGCGCCTACATACGATGAGCCTGATTTAGTAATGTCAAGGTAGACTTTAGCGCCTGAGCGTTTTGCCGATGCGCTGACTGTGGTTCCGGCAAGAGTATAGGTGCTTGCCTCACGCGTTATCTTACTCAGTATAGAAATACAGACACAGATTACCATGATTGTAATAAGCAAGAGAGTATTCGACCGCGTTGAAGTCAGGCTGGCAAAAACATTCGGTGATTTCGCCGTATCGGCATTAAAGTCCCTTATTCTTTGAGATGCCCGCTGTAAACGGTGTTCACGCGAATAGTAATAGACCGGCTCGAATTCAACCGGTTTCGGTTTGTTGCTTTCGTCGCTCATAGTCTATTGTCTTAGAAGCAGCGTCCTCGGATCAAGGTGGAGGATAGGAGTATCCGGATTATACAAGCCCCGTGATTTTGATATTGACAGTACAATATGATCCGGCTCCTGTTCCAGCACAATAATTACATCAATGGCGTTAAGGTAAGGCTTGAGCAGGGTAGGAATGCGCCGTTCATCATAACCGGTTCTTTCAACCGTACAGCTATACCATATCGACATGCCAAGTTCTCCGGCGCACTGTTTAACCGTCGTGAGCTGCCCGGCGTCAATAGCGGTAAAGTCCAGCCCGTCAATAATAAGCACTTCTGCGGGGAACCCTCCTTCTATAACAAGAGCCCTGATGCTCCTGAATATCTGGCGGACGCCGATTGCTTCTTGGCTGAAATTCATCAAGACCCGATTCTTTACCAGTTCGTTTTTTATTTCACGGGTATCTGCCATATCCTTTTTGTTGATACTTTCATCAAAAATATTTTCGTACCATGCCATTACATAATCAGCATGTGTGGTGAAGGATACATGAATAACCTGTTTGTTCTGGAGCAGCTTATCTAGTGCAAGCTGCACTAAGACCGATGTCTTGCCAATACCGCTGGGTGCGGCAATCAAGCCTATTTCGCCTGACTTTAAGGAGCCGCCTATAGACTGATCGAGTATCCGAACCGGACTCCGCTCTATCAATTCTTGTGTAACCATACCAATCTCCCTCTCAGTTAAAAACTAATAGTGAATATACACTACACTATTTTTTCCGCTTTCTTTCTTCATAGCTTTTAATCAAAGCTTCTGAAATACTTGCCGGTACTTTACCGTAGCGTTCAAATTCCATAGTAAACTCAGCTTTGCCTTGGGTCAAGGATCGAAGTACCGTTGAATAGCCAAACATTTCACTTAACGGCACCTCAGCATCAACATGCGCTGAGGTGTTATTTTCACTTGATGCAATGATGATACCGCGGCGCTGGTTTATTGATCCAAAAACCGTACCCTGAAATTCCTGCGGCGCATCAACAGATATTTTCATAATAGGCTCTAGTATACAAGGCTTTGCATTGCGATACGCCTCTCTGAAAGCGCCTATAGCCGCCATTTGGAATGCAATATCAGAGGAATCAACCGGATGGTACTGGCCGTCATTGATAGCACAGCGTATATTAACAACAGGGAAGCCTATAAGGCTGCCTTTTTTGATCGCTTCTCGAAAACCTTTGTTACAGCTAGGCACAAATTCCGTAGGAATCACCCCGCCCTTGATACTATCGACAAATTCATAATCCCCTTCAGGCCATGGCTCCATATAACCGGCAACTCGTCCGTACTGCCCTGCACCGCCGGTTTGTTTGCGATGAGTATAATTAAATTCCGCTCGCTGCGTAATGGTTTCACGGTAAGCAACCTGCGGCATACCAGTCGTTACCTCACATTGGTACTCACGGCGCATACGCTCCAAGTAAACTTCCAAGTGCAGTTCACCCATACCTCTGATGATGGTCTGATTCGATTCAGGATCAACAAAGGTTTGAAATGTCGGGTCTTCTTTAGTAAACCGGTTGAGCGCCCTCGACAGCTGATCCGAAGCTTTCTTATCTTTAGGTACTACGGCTAGAGATATAACCGGCTCCGGCACAAACATACTCGACATAGCATAGTTCAGACCGCTGCCGCAAAACGTATCGCCTGAAGCGCAGTCTATACCGAACAGCGCAACAATATCACCCGGTGCAGCTTCATTTATATCTTCAGTATCGTCGGCGTGTATACGCATGAGGCGCCCTACTTTGAACTTCTTGCGGGCGCGGGTGTTGTAAAGCTCATCGCCCTTTTTTATAGCGCCTTGATAAATGCGGACATAGGTCAACTGACCGTACTGTCCATCTTCCAGCTTAAAGCCCAGAGCAACGGTCGGCTTCTTTTCATCCGGTACAAGCTCAACCTGAGCCTCGTTATTATCAAGATCAAAAGCATAGTTTTTAACATCACCCGGATCGGGCAGGTACGAAGTAATACCGTCAAGAAGGGTCTGTATGCCTTTATTTTTATACGCCGAACCGAGCATAACCGGAACAAACTTTTCGGCAAGCGTACCTTCTCTGATTGCCTTTTGTATAAGTTCCACCGGAATATCTTTGCCGTCTAGGTACAACTCCGCAAGCTCATCAGAAAATTCAGCGATGGCATCAATGAGCTTCTCTCGATAGAGCGCCGCTTCTTCTTCAAGGTCGGCAGGAATTGCTTCATACCGGAGCTGCGTGCCTTTTTCCCCATCAAAATACACGGCCTGCATAGTAGTAATATCTACTACACCGGAGAGCTTATCTTCAAGACCTATGGGGATTTGTATCATCACCGCATTAAGATCGAGTTTTTCACGAAGCTGCTCCATAACCTTCTTGGGATTTGCTCCTGTTCTGTCGCACTTATTGACAAAAGCTATGCGAGGAACATGGTACCGTTTGAGCTGCCGGTCTACAGTAATTGATTGGGACTGCACCCCGCCGACCGCACAAAGGACAAGAACAGCGCCGTCAAGGACGCGCAGCGACCGTTCAACTTCAATGGTGAAATCGACATGTCCTGGTGTGTCGATTATGTTTATGACTTGATCTTTCCATGAAACTTGAGTTGCAGCGCTTTGTATTGTGATGCCCCGCTCTCGTTCTAATTCCATGTGATCCATAGTTGCGCCTACGCCATCTTTACCCTTAACTTCGTGGATGGCATGAATTTTATTTGTGTAAAACAATATACGTTCAGAAAGAGTCGTCTTTCCTGAATCAATATGCGCGCTGATACCAATATTTCGCATTATTTCTCCTTAATTATGCAAAAGAATCTTTATATAGATAAGAATATAACAAAATTTTCAAAACCTTTCAAGACAGGGGGACACAGGCTAGCCTGTTTCAACACGCCAGCGTGCTTCAAAGGTTGTTGTAACGGGAGAGGCGCACGGCTTTCTGCCTGCAAGGAGCGGGACAGCCTGTTTCAAAGGTTGTTGTATCAAAGGTAGCGTACGGCTTTTTGCCTGACAGCAGGCACGGCCTGTTTCTGGGGTTAGAGGTCTGACCTGTTTTTGGGCTAGGAGGTCTGACCTGATTTCTGGGCTAGGAGGTCTGACCTGTTTCTGGGTCGGAGGTCTGACCTGTTCTGGGTCTGAGGTCTCAGCCGCAGGCTGTTTCAAAAGTTCTTGTATCGGGAACGGAGTACGGCTTTTTGCCTGATAGCAGGCACGGCCTGTTTTTGGGGTCTGAGGTCTGACCTGTTCTGGGGTCTGAGGTCTGACCTGATTCTGGGTTGGAGGTCTCAGCCGCAGGCTGTTTCAAAGGTTGTTGTATCAAAGGTGGAGTACGGCTTTCCGCCTGACAGCAGCAGGCGACATTAGCGGTTATACTGTCGATGTTAGCGGTTATACTGTCGATGTTAGCGGTTATACTGTCGATGTTGGCGGTTATACTGTCGATGTTGGCGGTTATACTGTCGATGTTAGCGGTTATACTGTCGATGTTAGCGGTTATACTGTCGATGTTGGCGGTTATACTGTCGATGTTGGCGGTTATAACCGCAACCTCATATCCTGTAAGCAAAAAGCCGTACGCCGTTCCCAATGGCAGCGCCGAGAACTTTGGAACAGACCAGCCTGCATCCCCTCTCCCGCT
>JAITAM010000051.1 GCA_031284085.1 Spirochaetaceae bacterium | reverse complement strand
AGTTTTTAGTTATAACCGTATAAAAGTTCTGCAGCAAAATCGAGATTTTCTTTATCGGGTAAAGGCCCTGTTCTTACTTCTTTGTCAAAGAATATCACATCAGTCTTTGCCGGATTGTACTGAGGCCATTGCGTAGCGGTCGGCGGTGTTATACCTATGTTAGGATCACCATTCTTGATAAAGTTAATCCATCGTGTGTGTATCTCCTGCGCAAGCTTCTCGTTCTCCGCGCCGCTAACCCCTTTTATCGCAAGAGTATTAAAGGCGTATGTCATTTCCGCTGCGTGGTGTGCGCCCAGTGGTGAACCGCCTGCAACAAAATTATAGTTGTACATAAAGACTTTGTTCTGTGGGGAAAGCGTATCTACGAATACTTTTGTACCAGCGGTAAACCATGCATAAGCCAAAAGCTGCTGCGCTCTTTGCGCCGCACTGTTGTTTTCATCTACCGGAAAGCGGTCCACAAAGGCACTCCACTCTTTACCAATCATACGGGCTGCAAGAGTTTTATAAGAGTTATTGTCGGTAGCAGCTGGAATAAAGAGGCTGCCTTCATCATGGTTAAACCCGATAAGCAGATTTACCTTGTTATAATTCCCCTCCTTGAGAGCCGTTACCGGATCTTTGGGAAGTACAGCGCCATCAAATACAGGCGCCATAAAAAACGCCCGTATTGGTGTTTGATCGGGTACAAAAGGACTAAAATAGTTCAGGACGCTTGCATCCACTTGCCGCAGTTGCCTAAGCCCTTCACTAGTATCTGGTGCGTCGAAAATGCCGGCAAGTATCTGTGATACTTCTATGGTCTTCTCAAAATCGCCACGAGCAGGCGTAAGGGAGTGGATAGCAAGAATAGTACCGCTTTCCATAATGGCACTGCGGAACAGTCCTTTTGCAAGAGGACTCAATATAAGCGCTGAAACACTCCAGCTGCCTGCCGACTCACCGCCTATAGTTACCTGATTCGGATCGCCGCCAAAAGCCGCTATATTGCCCCGAACCCATTCAAGCGCTTTGATTTGATCAAGCAGTCCCCAGTTGCCCGTTGTTCCATACTGATTGTACGTCTCTTGAGAAGCGAAAAAGCCAAGCGTGCTAAGCCGGTAATTGATAGTTACCATTACCACGCCATTTTGAGCAAAACTCGTTCCATCAAAAGTATTCTCAGTTCCTGTCCCGGCTCCATAGCCGCCGCCGTGAATAAATACATAAACCGGCAGTTTATCGCTTGCATTAGGTGTAGAAGGAGTCCAGATATTAAGAATAAGGCTGCCTTCAGATTGTTCCATATTCTCCAGTTTGGCAGGAAGAGTAAAGTGCTGCGTTACTATGGGGCCGTATTTTGTACAATCAAGAACCTCTGTCCATGGCTCTACGTCTTGAGGTGGAGCAAAACGCAAATCTCCAATCGGAGCTTTGGCATAGGGAATACCTTTGTATGTATAAATACCGTCTGTTTTAAGTCCCTGTATTGGTCCTTTATTTGTTGTAAGAGCAGATAGTTCTTGAGAAGACGATACGGCAGCCGATGGAGGCGCCGGAGGCGCTGATGTACAAGCTTGTACTAACAAAAGGCATAATAGACCTGCTATACCTCTAATAATGTTTACATTTTGATTACTCAATTTCATACCCTCCTTTTAAGGTACTTTAATAAAATCATGATCTTCGATGGAGAATATCTCTCCCCGTAAAAACTCCCTTCTATTCAAAATAAATTGGTATTGTCCATAGGCCTCCTTTTTCTATAGTTATATCGAGCGCTAAGACTCTTAATGCAAATCACTCGACTTTGAAACGCAAAACTTCAGTCATAAGCAGCTCTATCTGTCTTTTGTTCTCTATGCTTATGTCGTTTACTTTGTGAACCGCAGCGTCTATCTGCTCCGCTCCACAAGCCATCTCTTGCATCCCTTCCCCTACCTTTGCCGCTATTTGTTCAAGCATCTCGCTTTCCTTTATCACTTCGCGGCTTCCTCCAATCATCCCTTGCGCACTCTTCTTTACCTCTCCTGTGATCTCGTTCAAACTACTCATGGATTCCAGTATCGCTTTGCTTCCCATCCCTTGCTCTTCCATCGCATTACGCACCTCTCTCTCTTGATCCGTTACCATCTTCACCCCTTCACTTACCGCCTCAAAGTTCATCAATACCTCATTGGTCGCGGTGGTGATCTTCTCTATGGATTCCTTTATCTTAAGAAGGACATCGCTTATGGTCTTTGATTGTTCAGCCGAAGACTCTGCAAGCTTTCTTATCTCCTCCGCCACCACAGCAAAGCCTTTTCCCGCCTCCCCTGCATGTGCCGCCTCTATCGCCGCATTCATACTTAACAGGTTTGTCTGACTTGCTATGTTTTCCATGACCGCATTGATCTCAAGCAGGCCCTCCGACTCTTGCGCTATCTCTTTAATATCACCGGATACTTCTTGCAGACCGTTCCGTCCGACTTCAGAGGCTTGCACCAGCTTTGTTACGTTGATTTCATTTCTGGCAAGGCTTTGGGTTACGCTTTGAATGTTTGCCAAGATCTGCTCTACCGCTGAGGAGGACTGGCCGACACAGTCCGTTTGTTTCTGAATCTGCTTGTTTATCAGGTCTATATGATCAACAACCTGCCTCATAATACCATTGGTGTCTTTAACGCTTGCCGACTGCTTGCTGGTTTGAGACTTTATGCTTTGAATGTTTGCGGTGATTTCATTTATGGAAGCTGCTGTTTCAGTCATGTTGGAAGCAAGGTCGGAACCGGTTAAGGAGAGAGCTTGGCTTTCTTTTCTGATAGCGATGACAAGGTTCTTTATTTTGCTTATGGTGAGGTTAAAGTAATGGGCAAGGTCTCCTATCTCGTTATGCTCCGTTATGGTAATGGTTTTCGTGAGGTCTCCTTCTCCTTCAGAAATATCTTTGAGCATACGCGCAAGGGTATTGATGGGACGGCTGATGGAGCGAGCCATAAAGAAAACGCCTATCGACATAACAATAATGCTGAGAACACCAATGATAAGGCTTATATTGAGCATTCGATAAACAGGAGCCATGATAGTATTGTGTGAAACACCGACAACCAAGGTCCACGGTTTAGGGATTTGCCCTATGGTAAAAGGCACAGAATAGTATTGGATGACGGTATCGGACTTGGAGGGTTGGAATGAGAAGGAAGCGGTGGTTCCTGTGCTAACCGCCTCAACCATAGTATCAAGAAAGGGGCCGAAAGTATCAGCTTCAGACTCGCGCATATTCTGTCCCAGCCGGCTTGGATCGGTGTGAGCTGCAACCAGTCCGCCTGAACTAAAAACCATAGCAGAGCCGTCTCCAAAAGGTTTGATGCTCTGTACCATGTTCTGAATCCTAGATAGGTCAAGGCTTATACCTACGCAGCCTACCATTGTGCTGCCGTCTCTTACCGGAATACTCATGGCAGTAGACAAATTCTTTCTTGCGCTTGGAGAGATTGAAGGGTTAAAGATGTACTCTTGGTGGAGTTCAGGCATATTCGCAATCATATTCCAATCGAAGCGGACGGCTTCGAGGAGGGGGCCGTTTGGACTACTAACCCACGAAGATATAAAACGTCCGGTTGCATCGGTTCCTGAAGTATCGACGAATTGTTCATCCATGCCGTCAAGCATATTCGGTCCCCAGTTTGTCCAGATGCTTATCGGTTCGGCTTGTGCGATGAGGACTTGCCGAAGCATGAGGTTGAAGTAGTCTCTGCGGTTGTCTGAAGGAATAGAGGCATAGCCTTGCATAATTTGGGATACTGTTCTTGCAATATCCATATAACCGCCGAGCCATTCGCCTATATGTTCGCTGCTTTGAGATGCAATGCTTTGCGCTTGTTCATCAACGAGACGGGTAATTTCTTTTTGAGAGAGGAACAAGATAAAAGCGACTAAAAGCGTGATGGCCAGAAGGTTAAAAGCTGTAATGGTTGTTACGAGTTTAACGCCGATTTTCATAAAAATACTCTCCTTAGAATAGGTATATTTTCTGCGTGCGGAGAATTACTCCCTGTGTGTGGAGAATCTGCTTGTATGTAAAACAAAGTAGTATCGGATAGAGGAATAAGAAAGCAGCGCTGAAAGCTGCACCGTTCTATGTAAGAAAGAAGTATTACAGAATAACCGGACTGATTAAAGGAATAGAGAAAGAAACTCTGCACCCGCAGGGTATTGCTACCGACAGGGGGGGGGGGGGGGGGGGGGTAATTTGAAAAAAATAATTATTGGACATGGTTCAGTTCCCCTTTTACAGAATCTCAGGAAGCCAAGTATCTTGCTTTCATAAGCAAGACTATACAGTACGCTCTTTATTATTGTCAACAGCAGGCCAGCCCACGCCAGCGTGTTTCAAAGGTGGAGAGCTTCCATCGCGTAGTGTGGACTAGAGGTCTGACCCTTCAGGCCAGAGGTCTAGACTCTGCACCGAGCGGTGCGAAGACTCTGCACCAAGCGGGCGAGGTCTGACCCCTTTGGCCGGTGTGTGCCTAACACGTGGACGGGTGTGTGCCTAACAAACCGGAGGTCTGACCCCTTAGGCAATGGGAAGCTCTCCATGCTACGCGGTCGGCCTGTCAGATCCTACTGCTTCGGCAGGGAAGAGACAGCTTCCTGAGGGGTCAGACCTCTAACCCAGAACAGGTCGTGCCTGCTGTCAGGCAAAAAGCCGTACCGCCTCTCCCGATACAGCAATCTTTGAAACCCGCTGGCGGGCCTCAACCTAAAACAGGCCGTGCCTGCCTGTAGGCAAAAAGCCGTACCGCCTCTCCCGATACAGCAATCTTTGAAACCCGCTGGCGGGCCTCAACCTAAAACAGGTCGTGCCTGCTGTCAGGCAAAAAGCCGTACCGCCTCTCCCGATACAGCAACCTTTAACACGCCGGCATGATATACTAGCCTTAGGGAGAATGAATGGTATATTATACAAACTGTTTATTATAGGACTATGTAGAAAATGGAATGGAAAAAGTC
>JAITAM010000031.1 GCA_031284085.1 Spirochaetaceae bacterium | reverse complement strand
AGGGAGTCTTTGCCGAAAGGTTTTATTGTTTTTTTTCACGTATCAATCGTGAAAGCACCCGATCGAAACTATCAGCAAAAGTTTTTAGCTCTCGCTGCCCATAGTGGGCATTACGCGGGACGCCAAGACCATTCTCCGCTAATCCCAGCATGAAATTCCGTATCGAAAGATATTCATGAATGTTTTCAGGTGTATAAAGGCGCCCTCTGTCGTCAAGCGTTGTTATTTCGGCTTTCACCAAACGGCTTGCAAGGGGCAGGTCGCGGGTAATGGCAAGGTCTCCCGAACAAGCAAGGGCAACGATACGATCGTCCGCCGCTCCCTCTTTGTTCGGGCATAGTTCCATAACGACCGTCTCGCCGGTTATATCTGGAATAGGACGGTTGGCTGCAAAAATTGCCGTTATACCGGTTCGTTCTGACGCACGGATGATCGCCTTACGGGTCAAGGCAGGGCAGGAATCGGCATCTACCAGTATTTTCATCGCATCTTGTAAGGCGTAAAAAAATCACTCGGTGAATAATTTTGCGCCTTTTCCCCCCGCACTTGCTTGGTAAATTGTATAATCATCACCGCTGATGGTAAGCCCGGAGCCGGCAGTGTATGCAGGAATAAAGGCGCTCTCACCGCGGCGTAAGGTGCAGGTCTCGCCGGAAATTGACAGTGATGCTATGCCTTTGGTGTTAAGGACTATGCGAGGAACCGGCAAAGTGCTAACTAATGACCGGCTGTTATAGACCGATAAAGAAAATTCTTCAGAAGGAGTAGGGTATACATCCTGTTCCGGCCTCAGAATTGCCGGCGAGAATGGTGAGAAATCAAGAATATGGAACAATTCAGCACGATCGACATACTTTGAAGTTAATCCGCCACGCAGCACATTATCGGAATTCGCCATAAGTTCAACGCCCAAGCCGGAAATATAGGCGTGCAATATGCCGGCAGGAAGGTAAATAGCCTGCCCCGGCGTAAGGTCTATCACATTAAGGTATAAAGGAGCAATGAGAGCCGGATCGTCCGGATACTGCTGGGCAAATGCTGCACACAGCCGCCATTCTGGAAATTGTTCTGAGAAGCTTTGATTTTGTGCTTGAAACAACTCAGTTAAACTGTGCCTATTATCCTGAGACAAGGTTAAGAGCGTGTTAAGAAAAGTCTTGACATCGGCGGCTAAACTTTCTTGTAACACAGCAGAGGTAGTTTTAAGTAAACCGGTTGGATCTTTGAACAGTAAAGTTAGTCGTTCCTGAATTTCCTCTTGCGTACGAAAGCCACAAAGAGCCTTAAAGGGAGTCAATGCACAAAGAATTTCCGGTTTATGATTAGAATCTTTATAATTCCGGTTGGGGGCATTACGTGCAATGCCGGCTTCGTTTTCTCGCCGGAATCCTTCCTGCGCTTGCTGTCTATTAGGGTGTGCTTGAATAGACAAAGGGCGCGATGCAGCAAGCACTTTGAATAAAAAAGGAAGCGCCGGATAATTTCCTAGAAACCGGTGCGGATCACCGGCTATTAAGGCAGAAAGGGTTCCGCATTCTGTTTCTGAAGCCCCTTGTGGATGCACGCCCATCCACAATTCCGCCCACGGACTATCATCACCGGGGACATTCAACAATTCTTGTATTAGAGAAGGCGATCCCCACTCATAATGCTTAACCTGATTTTTCAGCTTAAAAATATATTTCATAAGGATTTTTCAATATCTGATGTACTTAGAAAATCATCAACACGAGCTATTAAAGTTGTAGCAATACGTTCAACTTCACTGATTGAAGTATTCTGAACAGTGATTTCACTACGTTTTTTTTGCAGCTCATCACATAACACAAAGCCGGATAGTATAGCAATTTTAAGTGGATCTTTAAGCCCTGATGATTTTTGAACTGCGTTAATTTTTGAACGATAAAACCGCAATAAATCGTTTAGGTATTCCGGATCTTCTTCAACAGCAATAAAAACAGATGTTCCTAATACTTCGATACGGAGATCAGTTTTTATTGTCTGATTATCTTTTAACATTGCAGTCTGTTTTTTCTGTAAAATTGCCAAGCAATTTACAAAGCAGTGTTATCCTTTGATAGGATCTCTTCAAATTGATTAAGTTGATCAAGAATAGAAAGGACACCTTCCCGGATATGAGATTGTTCCTCACCCAGTTCAGATAGTTGCTTTCGATATAATTCCACTTCTGTTTTGAGATGAGCATTTTCTGCAACGACCTGTTTTGCAAAATCAAGAACTTTGATAAGCTTGGTTTCTAACAAATTAATATGCTCAACTGTTGACATGTGCTATGCTCCTAATGCTGCTTTTACCTGATCTACTACTGCTTTGAATGTAGTGCTGTCTTCAAGTGCAATATACGCGAGCGCCTTCCTATCAATAATAATTCCGGCTTTACTAAGCCCGTTTATAAAACGAGAATATGAAATTCCCTCTGCCCGGCATGCTGCATTGATACGCACGATCCAAATCCGGCGGAAATCACCTTTCCGATCTTTTCTGTCTCTATACGCGTAAGAAAGCGCCTTAGCTACAGCATCTTTAGCCGTCTTATAGTTTGAATGACGTCTACCCCAGTAGCCTTTTGCTAATTTTAATATCTTTTTACGATGTTCTTTCCGTCTTAAACCATCAACTGCTCGTGACATAAGCCTCTCCTTTATCCATAAGGCAATAATTTTTTTCGGATCGTAGGTATATTATCCGTAGATAATATACCGGCATGACGGAGACTCCGTTTCCGTTTTGTTGATTTTTTGGTCAGAATATGGCGAAGATTCTGTTTTTTGTACTTTACTTTACCATTTCCGGTGAAAGAATAGCGCTTGGCAGCACTCTTCTTGGTCTTCATTTTGGGCATAAAAAACCTCTATTTCTTAGTCTTGGGGCTTAGAATCATGGACATAAACCGGCCTTCCATCGCAGGCGGTTTATCCACTACATATTCCCCTTCAATACGCTTTAACACATCTTTGAGAACATCATACCCTAACTCTGTATGAGCAAGTTCTCTTCCTCTAAAACGTATTGTTACTTTTACCTTGTTACCTTCGGCAAGAAATTCATGGGCATGCTTTGACTTAAAATCTATATCATGCTCATCAATTTTAGGCTGCATACGGATTTCTTTTAATTTAAGCAATTTTTGCTTCTTCTTTGAATCACGAACTTTTTTCTCATTTTCAAACTTAAATTTACCATAATCCATAATTTTAACTACCGGCGGCACTGCTTGTGGAGCTACTTCCACCAGATCAAGATTATATGACCTTGCAATAGCAAGTGCTTCTATTGTGGGCATAATCCCTTGTTGTTCACCTTCATCCCGGATGAGACGAACTTCTCTAACACGGATCTGTTCGTTGATTCGTAAATCTCTATCAGCCATTTAACTCCACTCTAATACGAGGTATGCGCCTCTTTGTAAGAGGATTTTACCATACTACATTTAACAATCTTTGTCAATGGGTAGACTTGCTATTCTACAAATAGCGCAGTGCAGACAATTTTCAGTAATGAGAGGGGTTAGAAGAGGCTCTGCCGCCTTCATAACTTTTCGTAGCCCAAGACGCTTTAGCGCCAAAGCATATATATAGACCTGTTATGTGCAGTGATCCGTTTTTTTTATACAAAGCGCTTTTATTTATAACCGTACTTTAGATCGATTTATCCATAAAATAATAGTCTAAATAATTATACCATTCACATAAATCGCACAATATCTTCAAATGCTTTGCGCTTTTTAGAGCGAATAGCGTCATTTGAAGCATAGCCCAATGCGATTACAGCCCCGAATTGCTTTTCCGCCGGAATATTCAACAATTCGCAAATCTTTTTACGATCATAAAGACCAATAATGCAGCTCCCAAGCCCTTGCGCGGCGGCTTCCAAACAGATATACGCGGCAGCCGCACCTAAATCGCCCTTTGCATAGTATTGGCTGTCGAGAAAACAACTGATGATAGGGCTTAAAACCGCGTGTTCCTCCAGAACAATAATAAACGCCTTCGCCGTCCCCAGCCAAGAGTTCTGCTTGAGTTGCTGCCCGCATTGCGCCACTTGGCCGGCCAGTTCCGGGGTTTCTACCACTACAAAGCTCCACGGCTGAGCGTTACAGCCGGAATGGGTTAAGCGGCCGGCCTCAACGCATTGCACCAACTTGTCATGCTCCACCGGCCGCTCTGAAAAACCGCGGCAGCTTTGCCGTTGTTTACAAAGGTCCAAAAAATCACTCATAACTTACCCTTTTCGCTAGCCTGAGCCTTTCCCCCAAGCCAATCATAAAAGTTTTTACAAAAGACCTACCAGCGTATCAAGAGTGCTTTGCGCTTTTTTGGCAAGACCTGAGTTTTTGTCGCTGGTAAGAACACGCACCTCGTCGCTCAAGGCGCTAAATCCATTGTTAGCTACCATGTCAAGAGCAAGAGATTTTTCTATTATCCCACCGGCTCTCAAGAACCGGCGCGTCAACCCTTCAAGCTTATCGGTCTTTGCCATACCGAGAACTCTTAAAAAGCCGTTGTAAAGAGCGGTCAAATTAGCTCTTTTCGCCTCGTCTAATTCAACGATTAGCTTCTCAACGTAGTTATCGGCGCTGTTCTTTATGAGCATTTCAGCCGCAAGAAGTCTGACTCGATCCGTGCTTTTTCGTTCAATAAAGAGAGAATCAAGAACGGCAAGCGCATCACCGCCTCCTATGGCGCCGAGCGCTTTAATGGCTTCGTCTTTTACGGCAGGGACATCGTCCCGTTCGGCTCTGTACTGTAAATACGGTACGGCCGCATTGATTCCGCGCTCTCCTGCTGCTTTTGCCGCGGCCATGCGGGTTTTGTAGTAAGAATCACGGAAACTTTCAAGAATTGCCGTATCAACTTCCGCACCGGAAAAAGAGGTCAAAGCGGCAATGGCCGTTGAGCGGATGCTCGGATCGCTTGCATTTACCGATGCCATAATCGCTTCAAGACCTTCTCCCAGTTTTGCAAGAGCCTCTATAGCAGCCGTCCGCAGCACCACCCGCTCGTCTGCGTTTGTGGTGATAGTAGAAAGCAATGCAATACCGGTAGATGAGCCGGTCTCTCCTACCGCAATAATGATGTCCCGCTTAAGGTCCTCTGCGGGGTTTCGCTCCGTGTAGTAATTGACGAGGAAGTCGGCTATTGTATCGGCGTTGCCGCCTGAAGCAATTCTGCCGAGCGCCTTGAACGACGCGTTCATAAAGCCGCGCTCTTCATTATCAATAAGCGTCTCCAAAAGTTCTATCGCTTCCTGCGCCTTGACCTTGCCCAAATATTCGATAGCCGTAGTAACCACTTCACTTTTTTCAATGTCCCAGTTATCGATCACAGACAAAGCCTTCTCTTCAAGTCCTGACTTGGCACGCTCGCCAAAAAACGACCAGACGCCGACCAGAATCGCCTGATTCTTGGTTTTTTGCATCAATGCGGTTAAATCGTCATCAAGATAGTCAAGCCGATCTTTTTTAAGCGTTTGAATAAGCGTTGCTATTTCTGTTTCAGTGCCGTAACGAATAGTCGACCTATGTTGCTCCTCAAGAGAGGAAGGAACACGCACCTGCGCTGATGCCTGTTGAGGTGCGGCTGCTGCCGTCCGGCCGGTATCGGCAGGCGGGTCTTCTGCCGCATCCTCTTTTGCCGCATCTTCCTTTTTGGGAGAGGAAGCGGTAGATTTTTGAGCGCTTGAACTTGAGCGGCTTGCACTTGAACTTGAACGAGCAGCTTGAGCGGGCGGGTCTTCTG
>JAITAM010000023.1 GCA_031284085.1 Spirochaetaceae bacterium | reverse complement strand
AACCGCTAACATCGACAGTATAACCGCTAACATCGACAGTATAACCGCTAACATCGACAGTATAACCGCTAACATCGACAGTATAACCGCTAACATCGACAGTATAACCGCCAACATCGACAGTATAACCGCTAAGATCTACAGTATAACCGCTAACATCGACAGTATAACCGCCAACATCGACAGTATAACCGCTAAGGTCTACAGTATAACCGCTAAGATCTACAGTATAACCGCTAAGATCTACAGTATAACCGCTGCTATCTGCCGTATAACCGCTAAGGTCTGCCGTGTAACCGCTGCTGTCTGCTGTGTAACCGCTGTTGTCTGCCGTGTAACCGCTGTTGTCTGCCGTGTAACCGTTGCTGTCTGCCGTGTAACCGCTGTTGTCTGCCGTGTAACCGTTGCTGTCTGCTGTGTAACCGTTGCTATCTGCTGTGTAACCGTTGCTGTCTGCTGTGTAACCGCTGCTGTCTACCATATAACTACTACCATCCGCCGTGTAACCGCTGCCGCCGCCAATAACTTCGCATCCCCGCCCGCACCTCGCAGGCAAAGAAGCGCACCCCGCCGCCCTTACAAGGACGGTGGTTTAGGCGCAGACCGTCCTGCTATGAATTTGGGTTTTAATACCAGCAAAAGAGCCGGCACCACAATCAGTCCAACAAGAGAACTCAACAGAATGGCTATGGCTGTCAATAGTCCAAATTGGCCAAGCATCGTGAAATTGGAGAGTATCAGGACGGCAAAGCCTAAGCCAGTCGAAACCCCATCCGTGATGATCGCAAGCCCTGAGGTGCGGTACGCAGCCCTGAGAAAATCCTCCGAGCCGCTGCGGTACTCGTGTTTGTAGGCTTCCAAAAAGTGGATGGTGTAGTCTATGCCTATGCCCAAAGTCAGACTTGAAATGAGCGCCGTCCCTATGTTCAGTTTAATGCCGGTGAAGCCCATGATGCCCATGTTGATAAGTATCAGTATGGAGAGCGGCACTATGCTGACAAAACCTGCGGCTATCGACCGGTTCACCCAAGCGATAATGCAGAACAGAGAAACAACGGCAATAATAATAGCCGTCCACAGCGAGTTGACGATACGGGTGTTGAGAGACCCTTCAACCGCCGCTGTCCCGCCGATTACGACCGAGACGTTCTTGGGAAAGTTTGCCTCAACATAGCGCCGTATTTGCTCGGAAGCCCGATCCGTGTCGACCTGCCCTTGTGTGCGCAGTTGCACCGTTGTCCTTATGGCCGTTGGCTCTAGAGGGTCGTTTGCATACTCGCTGATATTGCCGGCAAGCAGCACAAGGTAGTTTGAGACCAGGATCTGCAGTTCCTCCGCGCTCCTCTTCCCGTATTTTGAGAGCGAAGCCGGGATTTCATAGTAAGCAGCCCCTTCATAGTTAGTAAGCCTCTTTAACTCCCACAAAAGCTCGCTGACGTTCATGGAACGATGCAGGCTGCCGGCGTTTGCAAAGAGGGCGATAAGCTCATCGGCGCCAAGAGGAGGGGCGGCCTCGTCCGCCTCCGGCTCATCCCACAGCTCCTCAATGGCGAAATCCTCCGTCTCCTCGCCAAAAAAGCCGAAACTTCCCTCGTCAAAAGCATCCGCGCCGAAGGAGCCGAAGCTCTCTTCACTGAAAACGGCTGAATCGCCGCTGCTTGCGTACGTGCTTTTGAGTCCCCGCGGGTCTTCGCCGACGTTAAAGACTTGGTTGATACGCTTGATCAAATCGGTAAAGCCCATGACCTTGCCGACTTCCGGCACCCGTTCGATAAGGAAGGTGTTCAAGCCGTCTATAGCGCTTAACGTATCCGGATGCAGGGTAATCTCGGAGCTTTCCGCCTGAACCACGACGCTCAAAATCTTAGAGCCGCCGAACTTGCTGCGGATAAACTTCTCGGATTTGACAACATCAGAATCCGCCTTGAAGTACTCGACAAAGACATTATCAATAATGATCTTAGATACGCCAAATGCGCAGACAATGGAGATGAGGGCGGTAATGAAGAGGACTGTCCGCTTTCTTTGGACAATATTGAACATAAGATTGGCGACGCTCTCGTTAAGTTTCTGCTGCGTACTGCTGCTCTTAGTTTTCTTTTTGGCGGAGCGAAAGGCTTTTGGTCCGCGCAGGATAAGAATTGCCGGAATGAGTACGATAGCCACGATAAATGACGAAAGCACGCCGAAAGCGGCAAATGCGCCGAACTCCCGAATAGGAATCACTTTGGTAAAACAAAAAGAGATAAAGCTTACCAAAGTGGTGAGCGTTGCAAGAAAGATAGGGTTTATGACTTTGTGCATCAGAGCTGTGATAAACGCCCTATGTTCCTCGCGGGTCATAAGGGCAAAATCTTTGCCTGTCCCTTCCATGTAGTGAATGATGACGTGTAAGCCGTAAGAATTGCCGACCGCGATGAGAACGACCGGTATGATTGTGGTAATAACGGAGAGCTTGACGCCGAAAAGAGGCATAGCTCCGATTGACCAAATGGCCGCAACGAGTACGCCAAGAAGGGAGAGAAACACAAGCTCAATATTTTTGAGCGGAATAAAAATAACGACCAGTAAGACGACTATGACAAGCGGGACCAGCAGTTTTAAGTCGGCGCTCATAGCTTCATTAACGGCCGAGCTCAAGACAGGCATTCCTGCGACATAGACTGTTGCATAGCCTGAGAACATCTCACGGGCAATATCACGAATACTCAAGAAGCTGCTGACTACTTCAGAATTCCCCGCATTCTCAATCGTTGCATTGATCGGTATGTAAATCTGCGTTGCGGTAAAGTCATCGGAGATAAGGGAGCGTTCGTACATATTCCACGAGAGAAGGCGGGTTTTTAAGAGCGCGATCTCCTCTTCCGTGCCGGAGAAGTCATCATCCACCAGCTTTTCTACCGATATGGCGTCGCCCGAGCCGGTGATATAGTCGGTAGACATAATGGAATTGATAGAGCCGACAACCTCTATCCCTTCTATCTTTTGTATATACTCCTGCATACGCCGCAGAAACGGTGCATCGAAGATCGTCCCGTATTCCCGTTCGAGGCCGACAAGGATAAAGAGAGAACTTCCAAAAGTATCGTCAATATAAGCCGATGTTATGCGCGCTTCATCTTCACGCGGTACAAACCGGAAATTGTTGTTATCCAGCTCAACGTTAAAGAGCTGCAGAGCAAAGAACACGGTAATGAGACTGACCACAGCTACTATCAACTTAGGATGTTTTAATAATTTTTCCATAAAAGACCACCTTTCTTTTTTATTGCAAGAACTTAATAAAGTCCCGATCTACCCCTTTTTGGGTAATACCGTACAGAATAATTTCAAACATGCTTTCCATTTCTTTTAAAATAAAATGCGATTTCCGTACTGCTTTCGGTAACTTTGCCGCAGTGTTTGCTATTGAAGAAAAGAGGATCATTATAATCCGACAGACTGTCTGTGGATTTACAGAGGGATCAAATATGCCTTCATCAATACCTTTTTTGATCGCATCGGTTATTATGGAATAAAAAAGCTCGACACTATTCTTATCCATGTTGGTCTCTTCCTCGATTTGCAAAAGAGGCAGAGTCGGAGAAATATAATTCCAAATATTGAAGCTAACCATTACATCCTCAGAATCTCCAAATATCTCTTTATAAGAGCTCCAGATTATTTTAATCATATCTAAGCTGGACATTGAAGGTTTAAGTCTAGAAAGAATATAATCAGCAAAATTGACGCTGCTTTCGTTGAAGATTTCCAAGAAAAGCGCCTCTTTATTCACAAAATACAAATACAAGGTCGCTTTGCTGAGTTCAGCTTTTTCTGCAACATCCGCCATGCTGACAGCTGTTGCACCGTTTTCAAGGATCAGGTTCTTGGCGCATTTTTTGATAAGCTCCTTACGCTTAGCCTTTTCCCGTTCTTTTCGCTCTACTATTCCCATAAAATACCCTCCTTCATCATTTAATGACCACAGGTTAGTATGTAAACCGATATTCAAAAAAATGTCAATAGACTTAAACAGTTTTTTGGGGGGTGAAAACATGGGCGAGCGGAGTGAGGAAGGGCATAGCGAAGGCAAGGGGTTTTAGCTTCAAACGCAAACACAGCTCTAAGCGCAGCCGCGGCGTATTCATCTTTTAGTTGACCAATCCTCTCATTGAAACACGAACCCGATGCTCTTGTTCCTGTCCGCTTTCCGTAGGTCTTGGCACGGCATTATTGAAGGTCTAAGGATTTGTTCTCTTGCGGTCGCGTGGAAAAAGACTTGCTTCTTTTACGCTGGATAAACCCAGAATCTTCTGAGTGAGGCGCTCGCAACCAATGGCAAAACCGCCGTGCGGCGGGCAGCCATACTTCAAAAGTGTGAGGTAGCCGGGCATATCTTCAGGTTTAAGGCCAAATCGAGGCAGCGCCTCAATAAAAGCTTGATAATCATGCTGGCGGCGGCTTCCGCTTGTAATTTCCAACCCTCGAAAGAGCGTGTCAAAACTCATGGTCAGCGTATCCCCTAAAGGATAGGTATAAAAAGGACGGTGCCGGCGCGGGAATTCATTAACGAAAACAAGCGGGCTTTGGTATTCACGCATAGACCATTCACAAAGCAGCCGTTCAACTTCAGGGCTAATATCAAAGAGCCGTGCGTTGCCGCTTTCTTTTATGGCAATGCGCAGCGCCTCTTCATAGGAAATAATGGGGGAGCGCTCAACGGCAGCGGCATCCGGCACGGTGGCTTTATGTAAAGCCAGCTCGGAACTATTTTTCCGCAGTACTTCGGTGAAAACATGAATAAGTACGGCTTTTTCCAGCTCGATAAGATCCTTCTCGCTTTCAATAAAGGCCATCTCCAAATCCAATGACACATACTCATTTAAGTGCCGCGGCGTATCGTGTTTTTCTGCACGGTAAACCTGCGCTACCTCAAAGACCCGTTCCATACCGCAGGCAACCATGGTTTGCTTATAAAACTGGGGCGATTGAGCAAGGTACAGCTTCTTATTGAAATATTCAACGGCAAAAAGCGCTGTGCCTCCTTCAGTCCCGCTTCCAACAAGTTTACTGCTGCGTATTTCGGTAAAATCCTGTGCCCGCAGATACGTTGAAAACGCCTCGATAATCGTCGACTGCACCTTAAAGATGGCCTGAATAGCCGGATTGCGCACGGAAAGGAGTCTGTTATCCAGCACGGTTTCAAGACCGATGCGAGATAGATCACCGTTTACACGGTATGGTATATCTTTATCGGCCTTGCTTATACAATTTACAGAATGCACCTGTATTTCTATGCCGCCGGGCGCTTTCTCATTGCGCACCGGTATTCCGGTAATTGCAATGACCGACTCAAGGCTTAAATCCGGTTTTTCAGTTACTACCAACTGTATCAATCCGGATCGATCACGCAAAATAACAAAATTAAGTCCGCCTAATTCACGGATTCTGTAAACCCAACCGGCTAATTCAATCGGTTCTTCTGGTTTTTCCACCATTGCCTTTTCAACATCACGTATCAATAAACGCATAGCCGATAGTAACGTACGAGGATACTTTGAACAAGTAGCACAGCCGCAGGCTGTTTCAAAGCAGCCGCAGGCTGTTTTTGAGGTTGTTGTATCGGGAGAGGTGTACGGCTTTTTGCAGCCACAGGCTGTTTCAAAGGTTGCTGTATCGGGAGAGGTGTACGGCTTTTTGCCTACAAGAAGCAGGCTAAGGTCTAGGTCTGGCCCTTTGGGTTGGAGGTCTGACCCTTTGGGCCGGCCTGTTTCTAAGTTCCCGACACGGGTATAGTGGAATAGGGGGCAGGTCAGACCTCATAGTTTTCTATGCCTCTCTTTTTTTCTTTTCTGTTTTTCGT
>JAITAM010000232.1 GCA_031284085.1 Spirochaetaceae bacterium | reverse complement strand
TGCGTGTGCCTCGCAAATTTACGCAGGGTTAGCTACCGGTTGAACAACCAGCGGGAATTCGAAAGTTAAAGGTTTGAGCTTGGGAGAGCAAAGATGAAGAGACGGGGAATAGGCTACAGACTATGGGGTGTAGGCAAGGTCGGCAGGACAGCCGGCAAAGCCGCTGCTATCCTTACCTTCCTTGCACCCGCCTTATTCCCCGCCTTTCTTTCTCAACCGCCGTATGTTGCTATCATAACGCCGGCTGCAATTGCCGTACCGATGACGCCTGAAACGTTGGGTCCCATCGCGTGCATAAGCAGGAAATTGCCGGGATCGTACTCAAGACCGACCCTGTTAGAAACGCGGGCAGCCATAGGCACGGCCGAAACACCGGCGCTTCCAATAAGCGGGTTGATCTTCTCTTTGAGAAATAAGTTCATAAATTTAGCAACAAGCACACCAGTACCAGTTGCAATGCAAAATGCCACTAAGCCTAATGCTACGATGGAAAGAGATGCCGGATTGAGAAACTTCTCAGGCGTCATCTGGCTTCCGACGCCAAGTGAAAGCAGAATGGAGACAATATTCATAAGCTCATTCTGCAATGTTTTTGAAAGCCGCTCGACTACGCCGCACTCTTTTATAAAATTGCCGAACATAAGGCAGCCGATAAGCGGCGCCGAAGAGGGCAAGAGCAAAATGGCAAGCCCAAAGACCACCATAGGAAAGAAGATACGCTCTATCTTAGAGACCGGCCGCAACTGTTTCATGCGGATGAGCCGTTCTTCTTGTGTCGTAAGAGCCTTCATAATCGGCGGCTGGATCAGCGGTACAAGCGCCATATACGAGTAGGCGGCAACCGCAACCGTTGCAAGGAGCTTGGGAGCAAGCTTTGCGGCAATATAGATAGTCGTTGGACCGTCCGCACCGCCGATGATGGCAACAGCACAGGCTTCTTTAAGGTTGAAGTTGACGCCGGGGAGCAGATTCATTGCGGTAACACCGAAGAGGGTGCCGAACACGCCAAACTGAGCGGCGGCTCCTAAAAGCGCTGTCTTTGGATTAGCGATAAGCGGGCCAAAGTCCGTCATAGCGCCTATGCCCATAAAGATAAACAAGGGAAAGAATTCGTTGCCTACACCGGAGTTGTATATAAGGTCAAGGAAACCCTGCCCTTCACGATAGCCGGTTTCAAGGAGATGTCCGGGATCGCCGATACCGGCAAAGGGAATATTAACGAAAATCGTTCCAAACCCTATGGGAATGAGCAAAAGCGGCTCAAAGCCTTTAGCAGCGCCAAGCCAGACTATGAGAAACCCCACAGCTACCATGAGCAGTTCCTGCCAGCCGAAAATAGTTATTGGTATTCCTGCCGGTGTAACAAGGTTTTTCGCATCGGTGATAAAAGCCGACAAGCCGGTTGTTTCTGCAAACTTCTTGAGGAAGCTTGCGATTGATATGTTCGGGATTTCGCCGTTTTCGGTGCCGGGGATCAGTCCTTCTTTGTTGTTGGCTGATGCCGGTATCGGCGCTCCGGGACTTTGACCGGTTACTTGGGCTGCTATTCGGGGCATGAGAGAAAAGACAAATGCCCCCACAAGCATAACAAGGCAGATTTTTACAACCCACACCGGGTCTTTTTTAGTGTTAAGCTTAAGCATACACGTTCCTTATAAAGAAGGCTAAGCAATCTCTGCCAGAGGCTGCTGAGCGGTAACCTGTGTTCCGGTGGGAACAAGGAAATGCACCTTACCGGCAGATGTTGCCTTGATTTCCAGCTCCATTTTCATCGATTCGATAATGATAACCGTATCGCCGGATTTAACTTGTGCGCCTTCGGACACCGCATAGCGGATTATGGTACCGGCAACCGGCGCAGGCAAGACGCTCCCTCCACTAGACGCGGCAGCAGGCTGAGGAGCCGGAGCTGAAGATTGTCCTCCCGGTGCCGGAGCAATAGCTACCGTGCCGGCAGGCTGAACAACAACATCGTAATTGACACTGTTGACCACAACCGTATACCGTGCCGCTTCGTCTGCTGCCGGTTTTTGAGCCGCAGGCTTTGCAGGCTGAGGAGCTGGAGTCGGAGCCGGCTCTTCGGCAGTGAATTTGACCGGTCCCTGACTGCGCTTTTTGAAGAAATCAGGTGCAACTTTGGGGAACATAGCATAAGTCAACACATCTTCCACAGAGACAGACTCAGTTCCCAACAGTTTCTTGGTTTCCTGCTCTAATTTGCCGTATTCGTTTGGAATATCATCGGCCGGTCGATGGGTAACTTCTTTTTCAAGCTTCAGTTCGGCAAGAGCTTTGTTCACCACATCAGGGTTTTTGGGCGCAGAGCAAGCGCCGTATTTTCCGGCAAGCAAGTCCATCGATTCAGCTGTAAGTTTGTTATACCGACCGAAAAGCACATTGAACACCGCCTGAGTACCGACTATCTGACTGGTTGGGGTAACCAAAGACGGATAACCGAAATCCTTTTGAACAACCGCAATTTCTTTCAAAACATCGTCCATTTTGTTGGATGCACCCTGCTGTTTAAGCTGGCTCTCAAGGTTTGAAAGCATTCCACCCGGAACTTGCGAAACGAGGATGCGGGTATCTGCGCCAAGGAAACTTGATTCAAATTGCTTGTAATTCTTGCGCACCTCACGGAAATAGGCGGCAATTTCAAGCAAAAGCGTAGAATCAAGACCGGTGTCATACTCTGTTCCTTTGAAAATCTCAACCATAGTTTCGGTTGGGCTATGACTTGTACCCATAGATAGAGAAGAAATAGTCGTATCAAGAATCTCCGCACCCGCTTCGGCAGCTTTAACCAGAGCGGCTACCGACATACCGGTTGTGGCGTGAGTATGAATCTCAATAGGAATCTCTATTTCTTTTTTCAAGGCTTTTACCAGCTCATAAGCTTCGTAAGGCTTGAGCAGTCCGGACATATCTTTAATCGCCAAAGAATCCGCACCGATTTTAACATATTCTTTTGCAAGCTCCACGTATTTCGCCCGTGTGTGGAAGGGCGTAACCGCATAAGAAATAGCGGCCTGAATATGTTTGCCGGTTTTCTTTGCCGCATCAGTAGCCGCCTTAAAGTTACGCGGATCATTGAGTGCATCAAAAATCCGGAATACATCAACACCGTTTTTTGCTGCCGCATCAACAAACTTTGCTACAACATCATCAGCATAATGCCGGTAGCCCAGCAGATTTTGACCGCGCAAAAGCATCATAATTTGTGTATTCGGCAGGACAGCCTTGAGCTTACGGAGGCGTTCCCACGGATCCTCGTTCAAAAACCGAATAGCAGAGTCGAATGTCGCCCCTCCCCATGCTTCCAATGCCCAAAAACCGACTTTATCCAGCTTCGGTGCGATAGGCAGCATATCCGCTGTTACCATGCGGGTTGCAAAAAGAGATTGGTGTGCATCACGCAGTACCAAGTCAGTAAGTTTAATCTTTGCCATAATTCCCTCCTGGGGTAACCATTTTTAACCCCATTATTAAGATCAGAGATATGAGTAATGGAACTATCCATTGCTCATTTAAGAATGTGTTTTACGGTACTCGCTAACAGCCGCTGTAATTGCAGCAGTTACTGCGGCAGCCTGTGCCGTATTGTTGGTGGAAGCAGTAACTACTGGGGCCGGCTTTTCTTGCAAGTCCTTATCCCACCCTAAAGCATGAACCACCTTTCCCATTACGGTTATGGTGATGATCATGATAATTAGAAAACTGAATACAATTCCCATGCCGAGTATAGCAAGTATGCCGCTTTGCCCGAACATTTCGTTTATTGTCATAAAACCTCCCGTTAAAGTTACTATATGTTATCAAAAACAGCGCCTCTATGCAAGGTATAATCGATCATTACCCTCACTATAACGGTGCAGCACGCCGGCATATTTTTCACGCCGGCGTGTCTCAGCTAGAACTTTGAAATTTGTTCTTGACAAACCAATCGCCATTTGATATGTTTATTTGAACAATTATTCAACTATTCAAATGAAGGAGATAATATGGCTTTAGTAGTCTTTCATCAAGAAAAGGTAGAGCAAGCAACGGAAACTCTACCGCCGCAACAGGAATTAGAGGCATTAGGAACTTTTTTTAAGGTGCTAACCGATCCCACTCGCTTGAAAATCCTTTATGCACTTGGAGCAGGAGAGCTTTGTGTATTTGATCTGTCTGTGAGTGTGGGTGCAGGAGTTTCTTCGGTGAGTCATCACCTTGCAAGCTTAAAGCAGATACGTTTGGTCAAAAGCCGCAGGGACGGTCGGGTGATTTACTATTCTTTGGATGACGATCACGTTCATTCTATTCTTAATTTTGCCAGAGAACATCTGGATGAGGAGAGATAATTATGAAAAACGACATCTGCTGTAACAAATGCGGCCATAATGAACAGGAGCAGAAAGAACTTGATACCGGCTCTCAGATCCGGTTTAGAGGGTATAACATACCGATAAAGCGCGCTCTCGTTTTTATCGCAGCTCTTGTGCTTTGGGGCGCAGGTTTTTTCTTTCTACAGACCTTTCGCTTCGCGGCTCTGTTTTGCTTTGCCGGTTCGTGGCTTCTTGCCGGCTTTCCAGTTCTCAAGAAAGCTTTCTTTAACATCCGAAAAGGAGATCCGTTCGATGAGAATTTCCTCATGTCAATCGCTACCATCGGAGCTTTTGCCATAGGCGAATGGGAAGAGGCCGCCGGCGTTATGTTGTTTTACCTCGTCGGCGAACTTATCCAAGATGCAGCCATTGACCGGTCGCAGAATGATATAAATGCGCTTTTGGCGCTTAAACCGGATACGGCGCGTATAAAAACTTCAGACGGCTGGGAAGAATGTCCTGCGGATACAGTAGAACCGGGAACGACTGTTTTGGTGCGGCCGGGAGAACGCATACCTCTTGACGGTATTATCACAGAAGGAACCGGTTTGGTGGACGAAGCTATGCTTTCAGGAGAATCAAAGCCGGTTTATGCGGCCGCGGGGACACCCGTGTATTCAGGCAGCACCTCTCTTGATAGCGTTTTAACTATGGTGAGCACAAAAAGAGCCGATGAATCCTCCGCTGCACGGATCATAGAGCTGGTTAAGAATGCCCGTGAAGCCAAAGCGCGGCCGGATCGGTTCATTACCGCCTTTGCGCGGGTATATACGCCTATCGTGGTAGCTGTTACGGTGCTTATCGCCGTGCTGCCGCCGCTCCTTATACCCGATGCTCAGTTTAGCGACTGGTTTTACCGTGCGCTTATTCTCTTGGTTGTTTCATGTCCCTGCGCGCTTGTCGTGAGCATACCCCTTGCGTACTTTGCCGGTATAGGGGGACTTTCACGCCGCGGCATTATGGTAAAAGGTGCGGTACACCTTGATACTCTGTGTAAAACACGGTACGTAGCTTTTGATAAAACCGGCACTTTAACCGAAGGAAAGTTCTCCGTTACCGCAGTTGAGCCTGCCGCAGGCATTGACGAGGCGCAGCTCTTTGAAATTGCCTGCACTGTGGAGCAAGAATCAAACCATCCCATTGCCCTTGCGCTGTGCAAATACGGGAAAGAGCGGGGTATAGTCCTACGATCTGCCGCGAATGTCTTCCAATTCAAGGAAATTGCAGGACAAGGGGTAGCATTACAGGACGGAGAGACCGTTTTGCTTGCGGGAAACCGCCATTTGCTTGAAGCGCAGAGCGTACCGCTGCCGGAAACAAAGCCTGTAGCGGACACCGTGATCTATGTTGCCCAGAATGGTATTTTCTGCGGCAGGATATTGATAGGCGATACGCTCAAAACCGGTGCGCAAGAGGCGGTACTCAGGCTCTCAGCGCTCAATGTAACCGATACGCTTATGTTTACAGGAGATTCTGCGGACAGCGCTGCTGCAGTTGCGTCAAAATTAGGCATAAACACGGTCAAAGCCGGATTGCTGCCGGCAGATAAAGTCAGCGAGACTGAGAAATTGACCAAGCTTGGCACAACTATTTTTGTCGGCGACGGCATAAATGATGCGCCGGTGCTTGCTCGGGCAGACCTTGGTATTGCTATGGGTTCGGGTGCTGAAGTGGCAATAGATGCGGCGGACGTGATTATTCAAACGAGCGACCCGCGCCTTGTGTCTGAGGCAATAGCCGGCTCAAAAAGGATACGCCGTATTGTTACTGCGAACGTGGTTTTTGCTTTATCCGCAAAACTGCTCTGCATTACACTGGCTATTTTGGGTTTTATGAATATGTGGCTGGCTTTAGTTGCAGATGTTGGCGTAACGCTGCTTCTAGTGTTCAATTCCTCACGATTACTGTCGCCGTCGAAACAGACGCAAACACGGCCTGTTTCAAAAGCCGCAGGTTATTCCAAAGTTCCCGCGTTGTGAGTTAAAGCGGCGCATGGTTTTTTACCTATAGGAAGCAGGTACAAGCTCTTTCAACGTTGATGTACTGCTTTTTGCCTGATAAAGGCTGAACAAGCCAGACTTCAGGCTGCTTCTTGTAGGCAAAGAGCCATACGCCGCCTTTAATTTTAGGACAAATCAGCTTAATTTTGATCTTGGAAAGGGGGCAGACCTCCGCCCACGTGTGAGGCTAACACCCGCGCATGAAGGCTTTATTTGCCTACACAGAACCGACTGAATATCGTTTCGAGCAACTGTGCTGTGGATACTTCACCGGTAATTTCACCAAGAGCATCAACCGCATCCCGAAAACAAGGCGCAATCAGATCAAGAGTCTGTCCCTGCCGACTAAGGGCAAGCCCCTCTTCAATGTCTTTCACCGCCCGATCGATAAGGCTTTTCTGCCGTTCCGAACCAATACCAAAAGGCGCTTCCCTATCCTTTAAGCCGGAAAGCGTAGCGGCAACGGCCTTCCCTAATTCCGCAAGCCCGAGACCGCTCTTTGCACTCACCGCACGGCAGCCTTCAGGAGGCGGCGCTTGGTCTGCTTTGTTCCACAAAGGCAGCAGCGGCGTCGAAGATGAACGTATGAACGCTTCGTCCTCATGCGTCCGCCCCTCCGTGCCGTCAATCACGTACAGCACCAGATCGGCAGAGGATATTAACTCACGGCTTCGGGTTACACCAATCTGCTCAAGCGGGTCGGATGAATCACGCAAGCCCGCCGTATCAACAAGCCGAACCGGCAAGCCTTCTATGGCAATCCACGCCTCTATCCAATCACGTGTCGTGCCGGCTACCGGCGTTACTATCGACCTATCTTCTCTAAGCATCCGATTAAAAAGGCTTGACTTGCCCGCATTAGGACGCCCCGCAATAACAAGCAGCGCCCCCTCTTGGTAGAGCCTTTCCTGTTGAAAAGAATCGGCAAGCAGACTAAGCCGAGCCAAAGCCGCACGAGCGGCTTGCTCGTCAGGTACTTGTTCCGGAGCGCCGCCTTCAACTTCCTCATCAGGATAGTCGAGAAATATCTCTATTCCGCCAAGAATCTCCAAGAGGGCGGTTTTAATGTCCCGTATCTCGGCTTCCAAAGCGCCTGCAAGCCGAGATGCCGCCCGCTCCCGTGCTTTATCCGTTTTTGCACGGACTATCTCCATAACCGACTCTGCTTTAGTCAGATCGAGCTTGCCGTTCATAAATGCACGGAGGGTAAACTCACCCGGCAGGGCATCACGAAACCCCGCACCACGCAGTGTTTTAAGCACGGCATCTACAACTGCCGTCCCTCCATGGCATGAAATTTCGGCGCTCTCCTCGCCGGTGTAGCTTTTGGGCGCATGGAATACAGACACAAGCACCGTGTCTATTCTTTCGCCGGCATTGTTAATCCACCCGTAAAGCACGGTGTTTGCAGGCGCTTTTTGCAGCCGCACCGGTGCAGAAAAACAGCGGGCAACGGCTGATAAGGTTCCTTTGCCTGAACAGCGGATAAGGGCAAGGGCGCTTTCAGCCTTTGGTGTAGCGAGCGCTACTATAGGG
>JAITAM010000170.1 GCA_031284085.1 Spirochaetaceae bacterium | reverse complement strand
TGTTAAGCTGGGAGGAATGGGCTTGTGGGGTCCTCAAAACTAAATAAGAACACAAACCCATTGCGACTTTCTCTTTTTCACTTTACGGCCGCAAGGCTGTACTGGAAAGCGCCTGAGCCTCAAAAGTTTAACAGCCCTCTAAACACGGCCACAGGCCGTTCCTAAGGTTGTTGTATCGGGAACGGCGTACGGCTTTTTGCCTGAAAGAAGCCACAGGTTGTTTCAAAGGTTGTTGTATCGGAAACAGTGTACGGCTTTTTGCCTGATAGCGGGTTTCAAAGATTGTTGTATCGGGAGCGGTGTACGGCTTTTTGCCTGAAAGAAGCGGTACAGAGGACACAAGCCAGCGGGACATTCCAGCGTCCAGAATAAGACTCACACCTAGCCTAGAATAAGCTTCACACCTAGTCCAGAATAAGATTCACACCTAGCCTAGAATAAGGTCCACACCCAGCCTAGAATAAGACCCACGTCTAGCCTAGAATAAGACCCACGTCTGGCCTAGAATAAGACTTACACCTAGTCCAGAATAAGACTCAGCAGACCGGGGAATACAGGGCTGCAGTAAAGAATTTCGAGAAGCACTGTCTGCCCATCTCATCGTGGGCAAAACAGGTCAGACCTCGTGAGAAAACAGCCCGCAAAACACTCTCACACTAAAATAACAATAGCCATTTCTTCAGTTTCCTAGTATATTTAAGTAGTTTATAGAGGAGGTCATTATGACTGATTGGCTTTATTCTGATATAGTGAAAGACCATTTTACCAATCCTCGCAATGTGCTATTCGAGGATGAGGCGTCTTTTGATGCCGATGCCCGTGGACAAACAGGCAATATTAAGTGCGGCGATCAAATGCTCATGCTTTTGCAAATAAAAGATGATGTGATCCGTGATGTTCGGTGGAAAACCTATGGTTGTGCAAGTGCCATTGCTTCAACGAGTATGCTTTCTGAAATAATCAAAGGAATGAATATTCAAGAGGCCTACAGCATAAAACCTGAAGATCTTGTGGAAAAATTAGGCGGCTTGCCGGAATACAAGATACACTGTTCCGTGCTGGGAGACAAAGCGCTTCGGGCGGCGATTGATAATTATCTTGAGAAAACGGGGCGTGCCGGAATGCTTAAAGAGGAGTCCACCGAAATCTGCCACTGTCTTGGCATCACCGACAAGGATATTGAGAGTGCGTTTCACAACGGCGCTCGTACTTGGGAGGCGCTCCAACAGGCGACTAAAATCGGCACTGTCTGCGGCGGCTGTAAAAGCAAGGCGCTGGAACTGCTTCACGAGTTTGCTCATATTTATGGAATTGATTAGCCGGGATTGCGGCGCTGCGAAGGTCTAAAATTTATCCTCGCTTAGTTGTTGAACAAAGCGAGGATAGAAGTTCCGATGGATAGGCGCTTGCGCAGGCTAGTTCATCTCCACTCTGCAATATCTTTTCTTTCCCGCACGCAGGATGAGTTCCCCTGTAGGAGAGAACCAAGTGCTGTTGATACATTTCTGCACATCGCTTATCACCTCTAGTTCATCGGTTTTATTTGTAATAAAAGCGCCTCCTTGCTGTACCAAGCGGCGCCCTTCGCTTTTGGTAGGCACAAGACCCGCATCAAAGAAGAGATCGACCACATTGTAGCCCTCGTCAAAACGCAGTCTTTCCAAATGTATACAGGGCATGGCAGATTTATCGCCGCCCTCTCCGCCGAAAGCCGCTTTCACACCCGCTAGAGCTTTATCGGCTTCATCTTTTCCATGAATAAGCGCCGTTACTTCCCACGCAAGCCGCTCTTTAGCCGTGTTAGGATTAGCGCCGGGTGCGGTCAGTTTTTCGCAGTCCTCGACCGGCAGAAAGGTAAACATCAAAAGGAAGCGCCTCGTATCACTATCTTGTACATTGCGCCAGTATTGAAAGAACTCATAAGGGCTGGTAATTGCCGGGTCGAGGAAAATCGCCCCCTTTTCCGTCTTGCCCATCTTCTTACCATCGGCTGTAGTTACCAAAGGGAAGGTCATGGCGAATACTTCTGCGCCTTCAATGCGCCTTATAAGGTCTGCACCCGCAACGATGTTACCCCACTGATCATCCCCGCCGATCTGAAGCCGGCAGCCGTAGCGCCGGTAAAGTTCAAGGAAATCGTAGCTTTGGAGTATCTGGTAGTTAAATTCAATAAAAGACAGTCCGTTTTCCATGCGTATCTTATACGCTTCAAAAGAAAGCATACGGTTTACCGAGAAATGGCTTCCTATCTCACGCAAAAAATCAATATAATTAAGAGAAGCAAGCCAATTTTTGTTGTTATCCCAGCGTGCGCTCTTTCCGTCAAAGTGTAAAAACCGATCCAGCTGCTCTTTAATTGAGTCGGCGTTTGAGTCCAGCTGCTCATAGCTCAATATCCGCCTCAACGAAGTCTTGCCGGAAGGGTCGCCTATCCGTGCGGTGCCGCCGCCGATGAGGGCAATACCTTTATGTCCGGCTGCACAGAGGTGCCGGTAAGCAAAAAACGGCACCATGTGGCCTATGTGTAAGCTAGGAGCGGTAGGATCGCAGCCGACATAGAAGGTAAGAGGACCATCGTCCATAAGCGCCGAAAGTTTCTCAGGGTCGCTGCATTGCTGGAACAACCCGCGTGTTTTTAAGGTTTCTAATACCGGATTCATAGAACTTTAGTGTAGCAAAGCGTACCGGTATTGGCTAGTAGAGTCATAGTCTGACAAAAAGGCAAGCGGCGGCACAAAGCCGCGGGTTTATTGATGAAAGTACAAGGGGGGATTATACTCTTTTGCAATGCTTTATATTTTTGCATTGTAATATATACAAATGGAGTAGGTAATGAAACGATTTATGAATTCATTAAAAACTATAAATTATCGTCTGTTTTTTGCAATTTTAGTTTTAATGATATTTCCAGCAATTTATCAAACGGTGAGAATACATTTTCTTGGAGCAATGCCGGACGATTCGGGATTTAATATCGCCAGTCAATTATCGTGGGTCAATTTATTTTACGAAGTTATACAGGAGGCGTTAATTCTTCCGCTTTTCTTTGTGTTAGGAAAATCATTAGGGAATAACGATGAATTTGAAAATAAAGTAAAAACAGGCCTTCTTTTAACAGGTACTATATATACTGCGGTTTCATTGATTTTAATCATTTTTACCAAGCCTTTAGTTATCTTTATGGCTCAAGAAATAAAGTTAATTGATGCAACAGTAAATTATATTAGACTAGAAACTATAGCGGCATTAGCTGCAACGTTATTCCAATTCATGCGGGCTGTACTGATAACATTAAAAAAAGATATTTATATGTACATAACATTGATAATTCAAATGTTGCTTTCAATACTCTTGGACACTTTCTTAATAAGTGAATTAAGCTTTTCGCTTAAAGTTGGTATCAATGGAATTGCTTTTGCAAATATAATTGTAAATCTTGTAAATTTACTGATTTGCTCTTTTCTCTTACGCAAAGAGTCAATATACATATTCAATAAAAAGAAATTGTCTTTTGCATGGGTCAAGGAATGGCTGTATGTTGGAAAATATTCCGGTATAGAATCTTCTGTAAGGAATTTTGCCTTTATGATAATGGTTATTCGCATGGTCAACTTGGTCTCAGAGCAAGGAAATTATTGGGTTGCCAATAATTTTATTTGGCAATGGCTTTTGCTGCCGACCTTGGCATTAAGTGATTTAATAAAGAAAGAGATTGGAGAAGATAAAAATAATATTCAAACAAAAACTCTTGGTTACATTACTATCAGCATCATTTTTTCCACTTTATACTTAATGAGTATTCCACTATGGAAACCATTTTTGCATTATATAATGAATATTGAATCATTTGAAACGGTTTATACTATCGCTTTAATACAGACTGTGTTTTATATTAGTTTTATATTTAATACTATGATTGATTCTATTTTTTATGGTATTGGAAGGACAGATTATATGTTGATACAATCTCTTATTGTAAATATTGTATTTATGGGTGGAATGTTTGTTCTATATCTTATGGGGATATTTGTTCCGACATTGTTAAGCATTTCATTATTATTTGGCTTTGGAATGTTTTTTGATTTCATACCTACGATACTATTATACTTTAAGATCTTAAAAGATATGCATTTTCATATTCTCTAATTACTATATAGATCGATTGTACGAAAGGGAAGCATATAGCGGGGACAGACACAAAATATGGACGATGAATACTTAAAAAGCTTGATCTTTTAGTACCGGTGTGTTAGAGTATCTTAAACGCCAAGGTGGCTCAGTCGGTAGAGCGGCGCACTCGTAATGCGCAGGTCCGGGGTTCGATTCCCCGCCTTGGCTTTTCCCTCAATTACTGCCTATCACCTTAATACCCAAACATGAAGCAACAGCCCGTTCACGTCCCGGCATACCCTCATGAAGCGGTGTGTTTGCCGGCCGTACCGCACCGTCAGGATACCGAAGAACAAGCAGAGCCGACCCGCCCCCATCCAAGTTAAGCCCATTGAATGCCCCTAACTGGCGTAATACGATTCCCAGTTCCGCTTCCGTTACTCCGATGCTGCTGGCACGCCGTCCATCAACCACCAAAAGAAAAAGCGTATTACCGTCAAACGACACTCCTACGGCACTGCGCGGATGACGGGCAGTAATGCGAGCGGTAGTCGTACCGTTATGCAGTACTTTGTAGAATCCGCCTACTGCATAGTGGATTTCATCAAGCGCTATCTGTGTTTGGTTGACTATAGCTGCTTTGCCGTTGTGAAAGAAAACGAGGGCATCAAAAGACGGATGTGCAGGCGCTATGAGAATACCGTGTGAAACGGTAATTCCTATTATAGTGCGCTTTTCGCCTTCAATGCCGGAGACCGGAGAAAAAGGGTTGGCGTTTATACCGGCGATTAAGTCGTTTCGGCGCACAAAACTGGAAACGGTCGTGCTGACGGCGCTATCGTTTACCACTATCTGTATAGCCGGATTTTTCAGATCAATTCTCAGCGCCCAAAACTGTATACGCGGTGTAGTGGTATGAGCATCAAAGTACTCAATTCCTCGAGCAAAGCTCTGCCACTGCGGACTAATGTTTGTTAAGATAGAAAAAGAAGAATCAGCATAAACCGGTAGAGGAATAGAGCAAAAGGAAAAAAAGAAAAGAAGGTAATATCTGCATAGTATATGGTGATCTTTCATAGATGAAGTATGAGCATGTTGTAAACACCGCGCCTGCACTGTTTACAACATACTGTTTTTAATAATCGGATCTACCCTTACGGGATTTTTTGAGCAATTTACGTCTAATAGACTTGTTTTTCCGGTTAAGAATAGTAGAGGGCTTTTCATAGTACTCTCGTTTTTTGAATTCTCTAATAATACCTTCTTTTTCAACTAAACGCTTAAAGCGTTTAATTGCCCGTTCAACAGTCTCATTGTCGTCTACAAGAATATGCGCCAAAAAAAAATCACCTCCTTTGCAGATTATCTTATCAGTTAGCAGTTTCAGTATTGGAACGATCGTAGGAAGATAGTAACTTTTATAGCCTGATAACTCACTTTTCCAGTTTATCAGAAAGCACCGCTTTGTCAAGAATAACTCTTGCAACAAAGGCATCCGGGTCGCTGTTTTCTGTAGCGACCCGAATCTCCCAATGCAGGTGCGGACCGGTTGCTAATCCTGTTGCACCGGATTCACCTATAATATCCCCGGCATTGAGAATAGTACCGGCTGCAACCGCAATTGTATTAAGATGATAGTAAAGAGAATACACCCCCGGTAGATGCTCTATAATAACCGAATTGCCGGTAACGATACGCGATGCGGCAAGGACGACTTTGCCTGCGGCGCAAGCTTTAATCTTTGTTCCGGTCGGCACTCCGTAATCAACGCCGGCATGGATGCTCCTGTCGCTTGATCCATTGCTGTATCGAAAAACCCGCCGGTCCCCAAAGAAGCTGGTGCGCCGCGGGGTCGACACAGGCAGAATGAATTTGTCGTTTGTGTAAATATCTTTGCCGGTATGTGAAATAATAGCCCACAGGAGATTCGACTCACGGGTCTTTTGCGGGTCCGCTACGGTGCGCAGCGCCGTATTATGGGCATCAAGGCTAATCTCTTCTGAGGCGAATATCCTATCAAGAATGGTAATCCGGCTTTCTGCCACAAGAGTAGCGCCGCTTTCTATGTATATACGTGCAGGTCCGGCTTGTGCCGTTGAAGGGACGGACAGGATCGCAGCTTTAATAGGTGAGTTAGGGTCTACGGTAAAGCATAAGGCGCTGTTAAGCCTCTGGCCGGCAGCAGTTACGAGCACGGCCCGAAGTTGAGAGGGAACCGCCCCTTGTATTTTCACGCCGACGGTAAAGGGTTCTCCCAGCCGCGGGGTATCGGGAATGACCGCAACCTTGATGTTTTGTGCATGGGCGAACGATACGCAGAGCAGCCAAGCGCACAATGTTATGAACATGGTTTTTTTGAATGTCATATCTTATATTTTTCGGTAAGAACAAGAACGGTATGAAGGCATTACTACAGGCACTCAGGCGCAGGCTGCCCTAAAATTTCGCTGTTCTATCAGAGGCGGCCTCCGCCTCTTTAGATGATCACGTGCGGCCCCACACCTAACCTAGAATAAGACTCACACCTAGTCCAGAATAAGACTCACGTCTAGCCTAGAATAAGACTTGCCGACATGTCATATCTGTTTTGCCCATAACCTCTGAAAGATGAGCTAAAGGAAAGGGTAAAATAGCCGCCTATAAAAGGTGTTCTGTAACAGATAAACCAGCTCTAAACTTGGGAAGGCTGCACCGAAGCGGAACGTGAGATTGCTTGCCGCTGTAAAATCATTACCGCTTATGAACAATCAGGATTTAGTTCCCAGCAGCTCGTCGAACTCTATCAACATGATAACTTTTTACCGTAAGTTACGGCTCGGCTGGGACGGTGGGGACATATCGGATCAGTCTCGGCTTTCTACTGCTCGGCGTTGCCTTATGAGCATCCCTCAAGCAGTTCGAGAGGTCTGCCCTAAAGGTGCAGCAGCTCTTGAAACCATCCGGCCTTCAATCCAATGGAAATCGTTGTCGGAGACTACATGGCTCAAGACTTTGCAGCGCGGGCTTATGGGTTTAGGGGGTGATTGTGTCCCAGATGCAATCCGCAACGCTTAGGTAGCTGTGGCGCGGATCACGCACGCCGCAAGACGGATCAAGACGGTTGAGCACCGCCTCAGGCTCTCCATCTT
>JAITAM010000004.1 GCA_031284085.1 Spirochaetaceae bacterium | reverse complement strand
ATAACTCAGCGCTTTATAGGTTACGTCCAGTTGTAATTTCACCGGAGAAGTCGGCTAGCGAAGCGGATTTTTCATAAAAATGCGGCACAGCAGCCATAATGCCCTTCACCGTGTAAAACGGATCGTCTTTTCCCAAAGGCAGCTTTACCGTAGCAGAACTTGCACCAGACTTATAGATCGCACTGATAAGCTCAAGAGTATTGCGTCCATCTGCGCCGGTAATGAACGGCGGGATTTTCTGCTCAAGAGCCGTGAGAATGTTTTCCAGTTCTCCTTTATGCACCGTGTAAGGCATGGGCGCTACATTCACAAACTCATTGAGCTTGCGTTCTAAACTTTCATCATGCTCTTGTTTAGGGAACCCGTTCGGCGCGGCAACAGAAGCATGGACTTTCCACGGCACAGAAACGCGGGCCTTCTCACCTTGGAAGATGATCTGCTGCTCCTCGCCGTGATGGACAACGGAACTGGTTATCTGGGCTAATGTCCCTTGAGGGTATTGAAGAATAGCCACAGAAATATCCTCAACCTCCGCATTGTTGTGCGCCGTGTTAGCAAGCACCGCAGTTACCTTTTCCGGCATACCAAGCATCCAGATGAGCATATCTATATGATGCACTGCATGGTTTAAGGTGCAGCCGCCGCCTTCACTCTTCCACGTGCCGCGCCACCACAAATCATAGTAAGACAAACCGCGCCACCACAGCGAATCGACTTGAACATGTAATACTCTTCCTATCAAACCCGAATCCACCGCCTTTTTAAGCGCCGCAAACTGATCCCGAAACCGGTTTTGTGCAATGCAGGCAAGCATTTTACCGCTTTGCTTTTCTGCATCCAACATGGCATCGCATTCCTCAAGACTTGCCGCCATAGGTTTCTCGACCACTACATTACAACCTGCGTTGAGGCAGTCGATAGCTATATGTGCATGACAAAACGGCGGTGTACAGATGTCTACCAAATCGATCCGTCCGTTCATCGCCGAAAGCATTGCGGTATGCGAATAAAAGACTTCAGCCTCTGTAAGATTGTACCGTTCTTTTACTTCCATGCATTTTTCCGATATATCACAAAGCGCTACGATCTTGCATCGCTCCGGAAATGCACAATAGGCCTCAATATGGAATCGGGAAATATTACCCGTTCCTACAAGTGCTACTGTAATCATTCTTTTCCTCCTAAATAACAACGATAATAGAAAACTAAAAAAGAAAGAAGAGGGTATCGCACTGGCAGGCTGTTCCAAGCTTCGGCGCAGGCGCCAATAGCCGGAGTTTAAGGATAGACTGTAAGGTCTGTCCTTAAACCTAGCGTGGAAATTATCCCAGAACTCCTTCGTTACCGCAGACGCTATCCGCGTTATTCCATGATAACGATGATACGCTCCTCCGTATTCCCACGCCTCTGCTCTTGCTGCCAATCCTGATACTCAAAGACTGTCCAGAAACCTCTCTCATCCGTAATCTTTCTACTCCAGAATCTGTCTCCTCAGAAATGTTCTATTGTTTTGAGCCTCTTACCACCGCACGGCAACCACTTGCTTTATCCACTTCATTATCTTAGGCCAAGCTTTCACACGGTGCGGGAATAATATAGACAAGTAGAAATCTTGAGGGGACAGAGCTCTAGGGTTGGAGGCTCGCTTTTGATACCAATACCGAAAGCTTAGGCTTGCCTCTTATCTTGCTTTTGACTATACTGCCACTATTCATACTATGAGAGGACACAAATGCACGCGATTGAATTAGAACGCTCGTTTAATCCTAAACATTTTGAAGATGCAGTCTATGCAAAATGGCTGCACACACAGGCTTTTGCGCCAGCAGGCGAGAGCGCCAAGACGCCTTTCGTCATTGTAATACCGCCGCCAAATGTTACAGGCGTCTTGCACTTAGGGCATGGCTTGGTAATAACGCTTATAGATACCGCTATTCGCTTCCACAGAATGTGCGGAGAGCCTACCTTGTGGGTGCCGGGTACCGATCATGCCGGTATTGCAACACAGCACGTCGTTGAAAAACAACTCAAAGCACGCTCCCTTTCCCGCCACGACCTTGGACGAGAAAAGTTTATTGAGGAAACATGGAAGGTAAAAGCAGAACACCATAAGATCATCTCAAAGCAGCTTGCACGCATGGGCGCATCGGTAGACTGGTCGCGTGAACGCTTCACTATGGATGAGGGGCTTTCGCAGGCTGTGCGCGAGGTCTTTGTCAGTCTTTACGAGCGCAACCTCTTATATAAAGGCAATTACCTCGTCAACTGGTGTACTTCGTGCAGCACTGCGCTTTCCGATGATGAAGTTGACTACGAGGAAACAGGCGGCAAGATGTACCAAATCCGTTACCCGTGCGTCGACGGCAAGGGCTTTATCGAAGTCGCCACCACACGTCCTGAAACAATGTTCGGCGATGTGGCTGTTGCCGTTCATCCTGAAGATGAACGGTACAAGAAGCTGGTGGGAGAGTTTGTACACTTGCCTTTAACCGAAAGACAGATTCCGGTCATTGCCGACCCGCTTGTTGATAAAAGCCTTGGCACAGGCGCCTTAAAAATCACTCCGGCACATGCGCAAGACGATTGGGAAATAGCAGGCAGACACAAGCTGGAGCTTATTAACATACTTACCGCTGATGGGCGTCTCAACGATGCCGTGCCGGAACAATACCGAGGGCTAAAAGTCAAAGAGGCGCGGGAAAAAGCGGTCGTGGACTTGAAAAAGGGTGGGTTTTATGCCGGTGAGCAGTCCATCACGCACGCTGTGGGCCATTGTTACCGGTGCGGTACGGTGATTGAGCCGTTTCTATCGGAACAGTGGTTTGTCAGAATGCGTCCTCTTGCGGACAAAGCTCTTGCGGCTTGGAAACAGGGCGAGATCGTGTTTTACCCGCGCAAGTGGGAACATACCTACCGGCATTGGCTTGAAAATATCCGTGATTGGTGTATATCCCGCCAGATTTGGTGGGGACACAGAATCCCTGCATGGACCTGTAGGCACTGTGGCAAGCTTATTGTAACACGCAAAGACCCTGAGTCTTGTCCTTCCTGTTCGTCAAAGGACCTTGAGCAAGACCCTGATGTGCTTGATACATGGTTTTCAAGTTGGTTATGGCCCTTTTCCACCCTCGGCTGGCCCAATAAAACGCCGGACCTCGCCGCCTTCTATCCGACAACTACTTTAGTAACTGCTTATGACATTATCTTCTTCTGGGTATCACGAATGATAATGGCAGGTCTTGAATTCACAGGGCAAGTGCCTTTCCGTAACATTTACATTCACGGTTTGCTTCGTGATGAAAAAGGCAAGAAAATGAGTAAAAGCCTTGGAAACGGCATTGACCCTTTGGATATTGTAGAAGAATTCGGTGCCGATGCGCTTAAATTCACTCTTGCCTTTTTGTGCGCGCAAGGGCAGGATATACTCCTTGAAAAGAAGGCTTTTAGCATAGGCTCTAAGTTTGCCAATAAGATTTGGAATGCAAGCCGCTATATTCTTATGAATCTGGAAGGGCGCAATAAAGTAGTGCAGGCGGCGCTTCTTCCGGTTGATCGCTGGATTTATGCACGGCTTAATAGAACCGTGCAGAGCATGACAGAGGCTTTCCTTTCATACCGCTACAACGATGCCGCCACCGCAGCATACGAGTATTTTTGGAGCGACTTTTGCGACTGGTATCTTGAAGCCACAAAGCTTTCATTCAGAGCCGGCGATGATGCGGAAAAGGATCGCGCAACGACCGTACTGCTTGAAGTGCTTGCCGAGTCGCTGCGGCTCCTCCATCCGCTTTTGCCATTTATTACCGAAGAGATTTACAGCAAGCTGCCTGATGCAACTGGACAGCTCATTACCGCTGCATACCCTGTATACGAGACAGGCAGGGAAGCTCCGCAGGAGGAAGCCTCTTTTGCCGGTATACAAGAGCTGGTACGGCTGGTGCGGACGCTCCGAGCCGAGTGTGGTATCACGCCTGAGAAGCGGCTGCGTGTGCAAGTTGCAAGGACAGACCTTAGCAGCAATGCCGAGCTTATCAAGTTACTTGCCGGTTTATCTGAAATAAACTTTACATTAGCCGAGATCGGCAAGCCGGCAGGCTCTGTCGGGCTTGTCGGCAAAGGCTTTGAAGCTTTTGTCTTTGTTACAGAAGCCGTTGATCGCACCATCATTATACAAAAATTTACAAAAGAGCTGGAAAAGGACAAACGATTCATAGACGGACTTGAAGCAAAACTTTCAAATGCGGCTTTTCTCAAAGCAGCTCCGCAAGCTTTAGTCGCTAAAGAGCAGCAAAAACTGGAAGAAGCAAAGATAAAAGTAGGAAAAGTCCGGCTGTATTTGCAGGATTTAATGGACTAAGAAGGACGTAAAGAAATCCTTTGCGCGTAGCGCAGAATAGACAATCCCTCTAGCGAGGGCTATAGAAGGAGGGTAGGCATTAAGCCTACAGGCTGTTACCTTCAAGCTTTTGGCTTGAGGTTCTTACAGCCTATTTTTTATGACAATAGAAGAAATGATTCACTTGCACGGTACGCACCTTGCTCCGTATATTCAACTAGCAACAGCGCTTATTGGTAAGCAGCGTCATGCCGGCGGCAATATGTTCCGCCATCAATTAGATACTATGGCAATATTGCTGGACTACGGATATATCGATTCGGTACTGCTAAAGGCGGCAATAGTACACGATGTTATTGAAGATATACCGGATTTTAATCATAACTTGCTTTTGTCTGTTGATTATGAAAGCCCATCTGTTTATAACCTTGTTTTAGAAGTAAGCCGTATCATAGGTGAAACAAAGGTGCAGTTTTTGCGCCGTATAGCTGAAAACGGTTCGACAAAAGCAAAAATACTGAAAGTAGCCGACCGTATCTCCAATATGATCTCGCTGGGCTTTATCAATGAACCTGCGTTTATAGCTCGATACACGGCGGAAACAGCTCAGTACATCTTTCCTATCGCCGAAGAAGTGGACAAGGCAATGCTTGCAGAACTGCAGGCGCTTGTAGCATCGCGCAAAGAGATGCTTAACTGGCTTGAAATACACGGAGGGTGCGAACAATGAGGCGCTTCTTTCAGACTCTTTTACTGCTCTGTGCAATACCGTTAGCGGCACAGGAATCGCCTTTCCAGCTCTTTAAGCCGGAAACTCATCCGCAATGGTTAAAGGACCTCCGCCGCGCCGAGATTGTTGCTTTCGGCAGCTTCCCTTTTACTATGTTTGCTTCAAACTTCGCCATAGACAGTATTCGCTTTCTTTCACACGATGCAAATGCACTCTACGCTCCGTGGCCTTTCAAGCCGGCAGGCGCTATTGATATGACCGATGGTGAAAAAGGCGTTACTATTTCTGTTGCGGTTGCAGCCTCTTTGATCATTGCACTCGTTGATTACCTTATTGTTCAGCACAAACGCAAGGCGGATACAAAAAAGCCCGGTAATGAGGCGGTTATTATCCGCACCCCGCTCTATTGGTCGCCTTAATGCCGACCTTCTCAGACACGGTTTGCGAACAGCTCTCCGTGCCGCTCCGTCTAGACCGTTATATAGCCGAGTACCTTAAACTGTTCACCCGATCCCAGATCAAAGCACGAGCGATGCAGGCTTTTGTTAATGGAAAGCCGGCCAAACTGTCCCGAATAGTCCGCAAAGGAGACGTGCTTGAGCTGTCGTGGCAGAAACCGGAGCTTGAGTTTATAGAACCTGAGGATATTGCCCTTGATCTTATCTATGAAGATGAAAGAGTTATCGTGGTAAATAAGCGGCAAGGCATGGTTGTGCATCCTGGAGCGGGCAACCGGCACGGCACGCTGGTAAACGCTCTTTTGTTTCGGCATAAAGATTTGTGCGCACAAGATACGTTTCGACCCGGTATCGTGCATCGACTTGATAAAGATACTTCAGGCGTGATCATAGCCGCCTACGATGTAAAGGCGCTTGAGTTTCTAGCGGAACAGTTTAAGAATCGGCAGGTAAAGAAACGGTATGCGGCTCTTGTTGCAGGCACGCCCAAAGAGCGCTCAGGCCGCATAGAGACTTTCATAAGCCGTGATCCGCGCAACCGGCAGCGTTTTGCGGTTTCAAAGAGCGGCGGGAGGTGCGCCGTTACCGATTATCGGGTTATACGGTCATGGGACAAGTATTCTTTGCTTCTGGTTAAGCCGAGAACCGGTCGCACGCACCAGATTCGGGTGCATCTCAAGCACATAAAGCACCCTATTATAGGCGATGTTCTTTACGGCACGCCTGATCCGGACTTTTCTCTCATGCTTCACGCAAAGAGTCTTTGCATCACCATTCCCGGCGACAATGCCCCGCGCTTATTCAGCGCTCCATTACCCCAACGCTTCCACAACTGCAGGCTGTAGAAGCGTCTGTTCTGACCTTCGCTCTCGCTCTTGTATCGGGAACGGTATATGACTCTAAAGTCTGGTAGAAGCGAATATAGACGTATCACCGGCAATCAAAGATCAGACATAAACTGAGTACAGGTACACATATAGATATGCCCTTGGTAGATATAGAATCTGCGGCTAGCTAAGACAAGGACTTTGCCTTAACCAAGCGGAAAAGTACCATCTAGTTAAGTGGTGGAATACAGCCTAGAGCAAACATTCATTTGTCTTATCTCATAAGACTTGCAGCTCATTTTTCAACAAAATTTCTCTTGACTAATCTGTATTAGTTTAATATGATTGTATCATAGTCATAGAACAACAGTTTAATATAGCACA
>JAITAM010000080.1 GCA_031284085.1 Spirochaetaceae bacterium | reverse complement strand
TCGATATATCCTTAATACCTACATTTGAAGCAGTGGAAGCCAAGATTAACCGGTTTATGCAGTGGTACAACAACTGCTGGGAACATTCAGGGCAGGGTATGAACGGTAAAACACCCATGCAGGTATTTATGGAAAATGTCGGAGAACGCCGGGACATCCCGGAACACCTGAAAAAATATCTTTTTACAACGAGGTATATCAGAACAGTACAGCGGAACGGCGTTGAAGTTGACGGTGCATTCTATTATACAAAGGAACTCCAGAGGTATATCGGACGGCAGGTGGAAGTCCGGCGCAGTTTAGATAATACCGGAACAGTACACATTTTCAATATGCCTGACCGGAAGCCGCTTTTCGATGCAGAAAATCTAGCTTTCAGTGGAATTCCTCAAGAGGATATTCAAAGAATTAGTGGACTGAAAAGAGAAACGAATACTTTATCTAAAAAATATAACAAGAAAAAAGCGGAATATGATGCGGCGCAGTTCAGGACACCTGCAGAGATATACACAGAAGAGTCAGTGCTGGAATTGAAAGTGGTGAATGGTGAGTCGATTAGAGCAGAATCTACGCCGAATCTGACGCTAGTAAAACCGATGAAACGACGGCTAAGGTTGCCGACTGACCCGGATTAGAAAAGGGAAATCTTGTCTATAAGGGCAGATAAAATTATAGGAAGAATTGATGGCGTTTCGCGGCTGTGGCAAGTCCACCTATTTTACCTTGCTTGATCCTATACATGTCATAGTGTAATTTTATGATCTTTAGTTCTTACAATGAAGAGAAGAGCAGCCTGTTTACTGAGCGCATTTTGTTAGAATTATTGTATAATCAACGGCTTATAAATGACTTTGGAACCTGTATCAAAGAAGGTCATAAACCGTCGATAGATAAGTTTTCAGTGGACAATACATGATGGGGGCGGTAAGACAGTAGGAGTGCGGGCAATATCAATGGGACAAGACCCACGAGGGTTTGTACATGGGCCGTATAGACCTGACTATGTGCGAATGGATGATATACAGAGCAGGAAACGTTCCCGCAGTCAGAAATTTGTGCGGGAGTCTGTTGAGTGGGTAATGCAGGATTTGATACCTGCGCTGGCCGAAGGATATTCAACGGTTATAGTGGCAACACCCCTTAATACGCAGTGCGTAGCGTCAACTTTAGAGAAAGGCTCCGACGAAATCAACGCTGTCAAGACCTTCAAGTATCCTGCAGAGGAAAAAGGTAAGCCGACTTGGAAAGATTATTTTCCAGCATCCCGGCTTGCAAAACTCAAGAAGACTATAGGTTCAACGGCTTATGCACAAGAGTACTTGCTTATTCCGGTTGCCCTAGACGAGCGAATATTCAAAGAAGAGTCCATCAAAAGCTATCAACAGGAAGAACTTAAAACACTGCACTTTATGTGCGGGAATTATTAACGAAGGGATAATTTATATTCTTGCCGCCCGTATTCATAAAGAGCAGAAAATATCTTCGGTCATGTAGTCTCCGCAGATAATTTCCATAGGCTTGTACTTGGTATAGTCCCGCACGATATAGGGATCAAACTTGTCGTGAAAATATTTTTTGCCCATGCGGTATCGAGCCGTTACCGATGCCGGAATTGTTTGAATGTGACGGCGCACAGTATCATAACCAACTGTGATTCCATATTATGGAAGATTATCAACAACCGACTGCATAGTCGGCTTGCTTGAGTTAAGGTATAGCCACTTGATACGATCTTTTGCTTCTTCGGAGAGGTTTGCGCCGTTTCCGCCTCGCTTTTTATATTGTGGACAAGGCCAGCAAGACCAAACTGCTGATAAGGACACAAAGCCACGTATCGTAAAACCGCCGCCTATCTTTTAAGTATGCCCAGCGTCCAAGCTGAGCCTTAACTTCCGGTAAAAAGCTATCACACTGATAGCATTCGACAAATTGCTGGGGATTAAGCCCTGATTGTTCATAAGCAGTAATAATTTTACGACGGTTATAAGCAATCTCCCGTTCTGCTTTGGTAGACTCTCTTCCCAAGTTTTAACTGGTTTATCTGTTACGGAACGCCCTTTGTAGGAGGTTATTTTACCTTTTATCTCAGTCTTCAAAGGGGGTTTTAAGGTATTTTGAAGGACGTCTAAAGTAAGATCTAAGCTGGCTGCATAAGTAATCTGTATGTCTTCCGGCAAGTCTTTAATGTGAAAACGCTTCTGCTTGCCTCCATTTCCATCATATAGTACGATATGGCCAGCCTTTTTCTTTTGCCCGTTTATTAACCGCTCGTTTTGTAATTGATAACAAGCTGGCCGTTACATCAACGGATAACCATTTCTCCATTATTTACCTCACTGAGAATTGACAAATCAGGAACCTGATTGACATCTTCCACTTGTACCGGAACATGGTCGTAATGTCGACGCAAACTATACAATCCCCGTTCTATGAGATAAATCGCTTGATCAGAAATAGTACGACGTTCTTCTTTAGCAAATTTAGTTACTTACTCTTTTAAGTCAGATTCTATCCGTATATTTAAGTATTTATCTTTCATATTCTATCAACTTCTATCAATATAGTCAATAGAATTTTTTCAGATATTGACAAGTTTTTGATCGTCATCTACATTAAAAAGACATAAGGAGAGAGGTATGGACAAAACAGATCAACCGAAAGATAAAAATATGACCGTTAGAATAACTGCACAATTGAGACAAGAGATAGACTCCTTGAGAAAGGTATATTTCCCTGAGATTCAAATAAATTCTTTTTTGGCTTATTTAGTAAGAATAGGCTTAGAAGAGGAAAAATTAAGAATCGAAGAAGATAAGTTACGAAAAGAGTCTAGATTGAAAAATGCCGCAAAGATTGAAACTTTCAATCCTGAACAATAAGCTTCTTAAAGGTGAGTTCTCACCTTTAGTTCTTGCCTTTCCATCAACTTAACAAACAACTATATATAAAATATAGACTTATTTGTTAAGTTCCTACTTTCTAGTAATGATTGACTTTAAGTTCCTACCTTTCAATTGAATCATGTCCAGTTCTTTCACTACATATTTCAATTAACTCTTTGTAATAAAAATATTTGAATGGGTTTGAGCATTTTTGAAGCCTTGCACAAGATTTTCGGTTTTTTCATAGTTTCTCTCATTTTTTCATACTTTTTCTCTAGCAGGCAAAACCGGCACTTTTACCAATTATTTATACAATATACAATTATTTCAAGATACAGACTTCCGTGCAAGTCCTATTTTGCCTGACACCCCACACGGGGGACAGACGGAACGGCTACACCTCTAAGACTATACTGACGGAAAATCAGAAAGCGCTCATTCATGTTTCATCAAACCCCAACCGAACCTTCGAGCTGCACATAATCCCCAAGTATCACAAACACTTTCCTCTGTTCAATCACCAGATATTTTCGATGTATTCGTCTGAGATGTCGGATCAGAATATAAAAGCGTATCTTGAAAAGGTCTAGGTCCATAATGCAGAAGTATCGTCAGAATTGATAAGACATGTTGTAAGCAACTGCACTAACCGATGTGGTCATAGAAGAAGTGTCGGACTAAAGTCCGCTGAATGGTGGACCGGCTGCTTGAAAAAGCTACATCATTGTGTATCCGGATACGATCCGGATGAAAATAAAGGAGGAAGGGAAAAGTGTGTATGTAGCGCTAGGGGTCAATTATGAGGGAGAAAAAGAAGTGTTAGGCTTTTAGATAAATGAAAACGAAGAGAGCGAAATTTTGGATGAGGGTATTAAACGACCTGCGTAGTCGTGAGATGGAAGACATTTTGATAGTCTGTATGGACGAATTGACCGGTTTTCCCGAGGTGGAAGGAAATATATATGATGGTGGAAGAGGGAGTGGTACGGGGTGTTCTTGAAGCATTCGGCGAAACATGGAAGGGCAAGTATCCGAGATATACCGTGAATTACCAATTGTCGACCTTTTGGACGAATGAGGCTATATACAAGATATTGCATTTGGCGATAGGGAATGCGGTGGATAAATGGAAGATGCCTGGCGATTAAGAACTGAGGATTGGCGCTTAAGCAAGAGAACCGTTGAGGCAAGGGAAAAAAAGGGTTTTGTTCTGATGCTACTTTGCCATTTACACAAAATATTTGATATGCCCTCTTTTGGGCGGTGTATAACTACATCGACCAAAACCCTGTTAAGGCAGGGCTTGTAAAAGAGCCTTGTGAATGGAAGTACAGTGGGGCTTATCATCGGGAACACGGAATCGCAGGAATTATCTCTTTCGTGGATGACACAATCTTGAAGTCAGAGCTGAAGGTGCTCCAATGAGGTATTCTCTCTTCCAACCAGGTCAGACCTAAGTCTAGCTTCTTGCAGGCGGCAGCCTTGCTCCGAGAGGGCATAGGCTTTGCCGCAGCGAGACAGGCGGATTGAGGGGAAACCGGCCGCGTAGCCTGCTATCTATCATGAGCGATTTTTAGCGCCAGAATCTTACGGTGAGAGCCGGCAGTATCGGCAAGAGGACCGTAGAGATGCCTACAGGACTCAAGGTAGTCGGCAAAAGGATCAGAAGAATCAGACTCGCTATCCGGTAAGGACGGAAAGAGAAAGCCGGCGACTTCCCTTACCGTGCTTTCCGTAACAACTCGGTTTGCCTTATCCAGTACCGCAAGAATCCGCGCCCGATCAGAGGCCGTAGGGGATTTCTTGCGGTAGAACAGCTCAAGTGCAGAGGCTGCCTGCTGGGCTTGAGTTTGCAGCTTGGATAGTCCATCAAAGAGATCGTGTACCGCCTCTTGGTAGCGGAGATTTCTGATCCTGCGCTCTTCGGGCGTATTAAAAGCGGTGTCCGCGGCTTCAAAAGCCTTTCCTAAGAGTCGGCGTATCGCCGTTCTACAGACCGGCAGCTCAAGCGCCTCTTCCATTGTTGCATTGATCATACCCGGAATAAAGATTCCCTGCGTAGAAAACCGGTATGTAGGGACATGGGGATAGCGGCGCACTTGGTTTTCGAACCATGCCGCATAGAGAGAAAGGCGTGTATCGGTAAGAACGGTAGTGCCGTCGGCTGCCGATGCCCAAAACGGTTTCCCATCGTGGAGCGCACGTGCGTGCCACGTTGCAGCCGGATTGAGCCTGTGGGACTGCGCTAATGCCCGCTCTTCAAAGAGCGCTCCCTTGAAATGCGTTTTCAGCGCTGGAAAAGACAGGTCGAGACCGGCTATCCACACCGATTGAGCGCCTATTTCTCGTGCAAAATCCCATGCGGTTGTTGCCACCGAGCCGCCTGATGCAAGGGTTCCCTTTGCATCAACCCTATCCTCCACAAAGCGTCCGAGAGGAAAGAGCGAAGAGCGGACAAAAACCCGCTTAAACCCCTGCCGTAATACCGAAGGATACACAGCGGATTCGGTTATTAAGCAGCTTTGTTCGGGGATAAATCTATCGAGGTGTCGGGCATTCCAGTACTGAGGATCAACAACTACGGTAAAATCCGGTTCAACACCGATGCGGGCAAGGAAGCGAAGAGCAGTATCGACCGCCACTATCACGGAACGCTCGGCAAGCGCCGGTAAAAACGGCGCTATGGTATCAAGAGAAGGCCCGGCCGCTATCAGCAGCACAGGCACGGTAGCGGCAAGAACATCGGTTAGATAACGCACACCCGGCAGATCACGAGTTACCGCAATGTTTTGCGCCAGATTATGCATCCAACGCACGCCGAAGCGTTTCAATGTCGCTTGGTTAACCGCATCTTTTGAAGCCCACGTTTGGATATGCCGTTCCACCTCTGCATACCATTGTGTATCCTGCGCTATGATCACTCGATTTTTGAGATATTGAACGGTTTTTCCAGCATTGTTTTGATCGAGGTATTGTAATGCCCAGTAAACGGCATCGGTTTTTTCGCTCAGCACCAGAATAACGGTGGGCGCTGAAAAAAGGCGCCGCAAATCCCGTGTTTCAAGGGCCAGACGGAGCAAAGGCAGGCGGCGCTCGACAATGACAAGAGGCCGCTCCGGCGAGTTTTCTACTGCGGCTTCTGCTGCATAGGCCAATCCCAAGCCCAGAACCAGAACCGGATTACCCTTTGCAAGGGTAGCGGCGAGTCTTTGGCCTTCATGCACAGGATCGCGGGTAGAATGAACGGCATAATTGTTAATCAGCAGATTGGGCATACCGGACTTTGCCATTTCTACTCGTATAGTATAGTTTTGTTCTGTTGTTTGTGTATCAAGTATTTGTGTTACAAGCGCTGGGTAGCGTTTAGAGAAGACGGTCATATTATCATCAAAGACGGGCATGAGCGAAACTATGGCATATTTTTATCAAAAGAGCCACCCCCACAGGCGCAGCCTGTTAAAGGTCTGACCTGCCTCCCAACCCTAGAAGGTGAAGAGAAGGTCTACAAAAAAGGGGAGCCAAAGGCTCCCCCCGACACTTATCGTGTCATACAATCATCAAAAGGTTTCTCTCTATTAGTTATATTAGTTCTGATCAGCTACCTGAAACATCTGCTGTACTGTTAATAGTAACATCCGCGTTGGCGCTTGTGCTTGCGGTTATAAAACCGGCGGCTGTTGTGCCGCCAATCTTAACAAGTTTATTACTAGAAACTTGATAATCTGCTGCTACAAAGGTATCGTTCGTAACAGATTTCATCCCGATGGTTATGGTCTTTACGCCACCAATAGCTGCGCTGGTTCCTGTTACCCCTGTTATAATGGTGGATGTCGTCTCGGCAATGGCAATCTTACCAGGGTCAGTGCCGGAGGTAAGGATGATGGATGCACCTGCCACAACAGCGCTACCGCCGAGGTCGAGTGTTAGAGCGTTAGCCGCCGCACTACCATTGGTGCTGCCTATGTTAAGCACATTGCCGGCCCCGTTCTTCTGGGTGATTGTTGCACCCTCGCCGCCTTTAAGCGTTGTCTTGCCCCAAATGGATGCTGTAGCATCTACGCCTTTGTTTATCGTAATTGAGCCATCGCCCACAGCTTGCCAGCCGCCTGTGCCGCCTGAGATCTCGGTAGC
>JAITAM010000034.1 GCA_031284085.1 Spirochaetaceae bacterium | reverse complement strand
ATTGCAGGCAAAAAATCGTACACCTACTCCCGATACAAGAACCTTAGAAACAGCCTGCGGCTGTGCCTGAGCCTATTATTTTCTATAAAAATATTGTATGATGAACGAATAGAAACGGTTCAAGCAGCAATAATGCCGAAGTGCAGAAAAAGGCTGTGCCTTTTTGGGTACAAGAACCTTTGAAACAGCCTGCGGCTGCTGGCCTGAAAATTTAGAGGAGTTTATGGAAAATAATGGTAAAAAACAAATACAGCTTTTAGTGCCGGAAGAGGCCCGTAAAATAGCGGCAGGTGAGGTTGTTGAAAGACCTGCATCGTTAATACGGGAGTTTCTCGATAATGCCATTGATGCAGGCGCTGAACATATAGACGTAGCAATACAAGATGGAGGCTGCCGGCTCATTGAGGTTGTTGATGATGGCTGCGGTATGGAATACGCTGATCTCGCGCTCTGCTATCAGGACCATGCAACCAGTAAAATACGCTGCCTTGATGATCTTGACACGATTAGCACACTGGGCTTCCGTGGAGAAGCTCTTGCAGCAGCTGCTGCGGTAGCAAAGTTGGAAATAGTAACAAGCATAGACGGAAAGGAAGCGTGGAAAATTGTTATCGATAGCGGCACGTCTGAAATAGAGCAAACAAGACGGGTAAAGGGAACGAGCATACGAGCCGTCGGTATTTTTGATGCGCTCCCTGCACGTAAACGTTTCCTTAAAAAGGATGCGGCCGAAGGCGTCCTGTGCCGGCAGGCCTTTATTGATAAAGCCCTCGCCTTCCCTCGCATTTCCTTCCGCTTCTCTCAAGACAACAAGCTAAAAGACTTGCCGCCGGCTGTGTCCACCTATAAAGAGCGCTTCGCCGCATTGGTGGCCGAACAGGAAATCTTCCTGCACGAAATTGTTACAACAGGCGAGGGCTTTACGGTGCATATTGTTGTAGGCGGGCAGGAGCTTTCCTCCGTTACGAGGCGCCAGCAGTACATCTTCGTCAACGGGCGGCGTATACAAGAGTTCTCCCTCCAACAAGCCCTTGAATACGGCACTCAAGGCTGGTTTCCAAACGGCACGCATCCGATTGGAGCGGTTTTTGTTACCATTGATCCTGCACTGGTGGATTTTAACGTTCATCCGGCTAAACGTGAGGTGCGCTGGAGAAGTGCGGATACTGTACACCACGCAATTACAGAGTGCTTACAGAATTTCGTGCAGCATTTTTACGCTAAGACCAGAAACATTTCGCAAGCAGCCGCGGACACGGTGCATAAAAAAGAGGCCGAAGCCTTTCTTTTCTCTGAAAAGGATGAAAATGGCAATGATAGCCGTGCGGCAAAGAGAAAGCCCGAGCTTCCCTTGTATGAAGAGAGTAACGATACCCACGCGGCGGCCAAGAGGCAGCCCGCCTCTCAAGTCTTGTATATCCCGCAAAGCGATAATCATCAGGATTATACAGCTTCACTGGCAATGGAAGCGCTGCTTAAAGCCCCGCAGGCATTTGCAAAGCTTGAACCGGCGCCGGTTAGTCGGCAGGTGCGGTATATAGGCCAAGTTTTTGATCTCTTTCTCTTGGCAGAAAAAGACGAGCAGCTCTTTATCATAGACCAACACGCAGCTCATGAGCGTATTCTTTACGATAAATTCTTATCACAACCCATTACAAGCCAAGGCCTTCTTGTGTCTATTCCGCTTATAACGGAAAGCGCGGAAGACGACCGCTTTCTTGAGCGCTATCGTCCTGATCTTGAGCGGCTCGGCATAGGGCTTGTGCAAGAGGACGGCACATGGCTTATTGAAGCGCTGCCGGTAAACTGGCATAAAAGCAACACGGAAACCGTGCGTGAGATACTTGAACTTAAAACGGCGCATGAAAACATGGCAAAACGCTGGGCGGCGACACTTGCCTGCCACACGGCCATTAAAGACGGCGATTATCTAGATAAGACAACGGCAGCTGCGCTTGCTCAAAAAGCTTTGTCATTACCTGACCCGCACTGTCCGCATGGACGCCCTGTTTTTTTTGTGATAAGCCGAGAGCAGCTCTTCAAGGCCGTCCACCGGCGCCTGTAACTGAAAGCTCAATCCCTGCGCCGCCTTATTGCCCGTATAGCTTACAGAGGTCTGCAAAAGTCTTTTTATGCTATTCACCAACGAAAGCGCAATGCTACCCTTGCTCCCAAATACAGCAGGTTTTCATCATTTATTGAATACGACAGGATGCTATAGCGAGGGCTTTCAGCATCCTTTTCTCTTTCTTTATTCACGTAAGTCCATAGCGCCGATGGGCCGATTACAATGCTTAAATTGGGAATAATAGTATATCCAAAATAAGGGATAACGCTTATATATCGCTGAAAACCCTCATTGATCCTATTATGCGCTGTGATTTCAGGGTTAAAATAGCACCTTTTACCCAGTCGAATAATTGATCCAAGACCGGCTCCAAAGATGATTTGTTCCCGAATACCGTCCTTGAACGGATTGTACCCAACGGTACATGAGGTATAAAACCTTTCAACCCCGATCTTAAATGATACGGTAAAAGGCGACAGCTCAGAAACGCCAAGCTCAATCGCTTTGTATCCTCCATTTTTTACTATTGATAAGAAGCCGACAGGGATGCCTTTCTCAGTCGAGTCGGCATAATTTATAAAACCGAACTGCAGTCCATTCAACTGCTTTGCGGTATTAACAAAACCGGTTTGAATACCTATCGTGCCGCCCGCCGCCGTATTTATAAAGCCGGTTTGAATACCTATCATGCCGCCCGCCGCCGTGTTTATAAAGCCGGCTTGAATACTCATCGTGTCGCCTGCCGCCGTGTTTATAAAGCCGGTTTGAATACCCATCATGCCGCCCGCCGCCGTATTAACAAAACCGGCTTGAATACCCATCCTGTCGCCTGCCACTGTATTTATAAAACCAGCTTGCAGTCCATTCAACTGCTTTGCAGTATTAACAAATCCGAGCTGCAGTCCATTAAATGAGTCCACCGTGGTATTCACAAATCCGATTTGAGCGCCGGTCATATTCCCGCCCACGATATTGACAAAAGCCAACTGCAAGGTCCTAAAGTTATTCAGGTTCCAGTTAATAAAACCAATCTGCGGCATGGCGTGGCTGCCTCTGGCGCTATTTACAAGGCCGATCAGCGGAAACCGAAACTGATCATTAACACTATTCACAAAGAACGTATACCAATTTGCGCCGTTACTTTCTTGAGTTTCTTGGGCAGAACCAAGTCCGATAAGTGCTATGGATAACAGCAAAACAATAACAAGTTTCTTCATCACAGCTCCCCTTTAGTTTAATCTCTTCATAATGCCTTAGACGGCGGCTCTCAAGCATCATAGCAGGCCGGCCGCCGTGTAGTAGACCGCCTCTACCAGAACTCTACCCCTTCGTGCTGACGGGTCTCAAGCGCCCTTCGCTTACGGTATACAAGAGGGCATCTTCTTTTTTGTACTGTTCATACGGCTCGCCGGGCAAAAAGGTATAAAAAGCCTGCTCGTATTCAGGCAGCGCCTCAAGAAACCGCCTGCGTTTCTCCGTATCCAATTCTAATAGTACATCGTCTAACAAAAGGAGCGGCTTGTTACCGGTCATCTCGGAAAAGCAGCACGCTTGGGCAACCCGTAAGAGCAAGGTTAGGAGGCGGCGTTGCCCGGTGCTTGCTTTTGCAGCGAATTCGTTTTTCCCTTGAAAGAAACTGTAGCGATCGCGATGCGGACCTGAAAGCGTCGTTCCAAAAGCCACATCCTGAAAACGGTGTTCAAACAAAACGCTGCCGATACTCTCAAGGCTTGTGCTTTTCCATGACGGCGTATAGCGGATGTTAATACCGGCTATATCTGAAACTTTCTCATAGAGCAGGCCGAAGAGGTGCGAAAAGTGGGCGGCTGCGCGGGAGCGTTTCTCCATAAGGGCAAGCCCATGCTGTATTAGCTGCGGGTCTATGGCGTCAAGCATGGCGGACAGGCCGGCTTCGGCAGTGCCGCCCTTTTCACGCAGCACGGTGTTACGCATTTTAAGCAGTTTGCGGTACTTTCGCAGGTCGTCTAAATAAACCGGGTCGTAAAGACTCTGCGACTGATCAAAGAACCAACGGCGCATTTCAGGGCTGCCGGACACAAATTCCATATCCTCATGGCAAAATACAATACACGGCACTACCGACAGAAGCTCCCTGCGATCCTCAAGCTTTTTCCCGTTGACGTAGATCATTTTGCGCCCCTTTTCTAACTTTATGAGGACATCATTGTAAGGCGAGCCGGAAAAGACCGCTGCCGCCGAACAAGCTTTTTCGCCGGTTTTGACTAAATCCGTTTCCTTGCCTCTGCGGAAGGATGAGGCGTAAGCGCAAAAATAGACGGCTTCTAAAAAATTGCTTTTACCCTGACCATTGATGCCGACTAAAAAGACGTTCTTAGCGCCGGTATCGATCTGATCGTCAGCGAGGTTGCGGAATGCAACTGTTCTCAGCGATTGAAAAAACATATTCTTCCTTTTAAGTAAGGGCGCTAAGGCTGCGCCTTAAAAACCACAAAGCCTTGAATACGCCGCCTTGCTCTCATCTTTAAGTTTTGGACTTTAGAGCGATGAGACTGATTTCAAGTGGTTATTAGTCCTTTAAGGCTAAGGATAGTAGCATAGGATTTTAGACTTTCAAAGTCAATCAGCCACAGGCTGTTAGAAATAGGCCGTGCCTGCGCCTGCTAAGAGCGCTAAGGCTCGTGCGGCTTTTCCCCTGTGGCTTATAAAATTCTTTTCCTCTTCGCTCAAGGATGCAACGGTGGATCCTCTCTCCGGTAGGTAAAGAATGGGGTCATACCCAAAACCGCCCCGCCCATCTTCCTTCATCAGAATCTCACCTTCAAGAGTCTCTTGTGCCGCATAGAACCGATCGCTGCCTAAAAACAGCACCATAGCACAAACAAAATGAGCGGTCCGGCACGGGTTGTTCCCCAATGCGCGAAGCAAAAGCATGTTCCGTTCATGGGCGTTTAATGCCCTTCCATCCTCGCTGCCGTACCGAGCAGAGTAGATACCGGGTTTCCCGTCTAAGGCATCAACACATAAACCTGAATCGTCGGCAATAACCGGACTTTTGACTATATCGAAGAGGCAGCGGGCTTTTATGAGGGCGTTGTCTATAAAGCTCGTCCCGGTCTCTACCGGATCAAAGACAATGCCCTCGTCGGAGGGGATTTTAATAGTATGATGAGAAAAAATACCGGCAAGTTCCGCCTTTTTGTGCATATTGCCGGTAGCAAACCAGATGATCATAGACCTTACAAAGCCAGTTTCTTAGCGTTTCGAGCCTATCTCACGATTCCAACGATCCAAAAGACGGTTCTTGTTGACCGCATCCCCATCCCAAACCATATCTTGCCGAATAGTCTTTATTTGATTCAGCGAAAGCGCAAGCGGGTGTTTTTGAGCGCCGTTTGCCACTAAGACAAGGTACCATTCGGTGAAGAGTTTTTGAGCGTTGGGCGAAGAAAGCACCCAGTCATAAAGCCTTCGAGCATTAACCTGATCCTTACCGCCGCGGATAAGCGACATTGAGGCAAGTTCATAACCGGTGCCTTCAGAGGGTGCGGTAATCTCCACATTAGCGCCTTCTACTTTGAGTTTTACCTGATCGTGAGCATAGCCTATAGCAATAGGAATCTCACCGGTAGCAACGCTTTTACCGGGCGCAGAGCCGGAGCGGGCATACTGGTCGATGTTGGCATCAAGCTTTTTGAGATAATCAAAAGCGGCGTTTTCATTACCGTTGTTGAGAGTGCGGGTCGTCGTGATGACGTTGTATGCCGTGCCTGAAATATTCGGGTTTGCCATTCGGATATACCCTTTATACTCAGGCTTGAGCAGGTCAGCCCAGCTTTTAGGCGGGGTGATACCGAGTGCTTTAGCGCGGTCGAGGTTGGTTACAAAGGTAAGAGGGCCGACATATAAACCTATCCAGAAGTTTGCCGAATCCTTAAACGCATCAGGGATATTATTGGCAAACCGAGACCGGTATGGCGTCGTTAATCCTTTTGACTTTGCGGTAATGTGATCCAAACCTACACCGCCAACCCAGATAGAAGCTTGTGGGTTGGCCGCTTCAGCTTCTATACGAGCAACAGCCTCACCGCCTGACAGACGCACAAAGTTGACGGTTATACCGGTTTCTTTGGTAAATTGCTCAAAGAGCGCCTTTGCCAAAGGCTCTTCCAAAGTGGTATAAACCGATAGAGAATTCTGCGCCATAGCAATCCCTGAGAGCATTGCCAAAGACAGAGTTAATACAAAAAAACGCTTCATAAAAAGATAGGCTGTAACCGATACAGCCTGCGGGCTTACGGTCCCGCCCTCCTCTCTCTTAATAAGCCCTCACAAGAGGGGCATGTCTGTTCATGCTGTCAAGCGTCTGTCCGCTTTGTCTTTTTGCTATAATCAGTGTACAGCACCGGCTTGGAGTATGGCAAGGACAATCCTCTTAAACCGTTGGG
>JAITAM010000016.1 GCA_031284085.1 Spirochaetaceae bacterium | reverse complement strand
GCGCTTTTCTCAAAGGCGTCTATGACGCCCCTGGTCGGGCAGTAGCGGGCAAAAGCGAAAACATCTACTTCGTGTTCTACCACAAGATCAATGAGGCGCGGTATTTCGTCAATGTTCGTTCCCGATACCGTAGTCATTATAACGCTTCTCATTCCGGCGTTGCGGATACAGGGAATTTTTTCAAGGGTCGCGTCAAACGAACCGCTTTTGCGTACGCTGTCGTGGGTGTGTTTCAGGCCGTCAAGGGACAGTTGGTAACGTTCACAACCGCACGCGTAAAGCCTTTGGCATACTTCACCGGTAAGATGGAAGGGATTGCCCATGAGGGAAAAGCTGATACCTTTTGATTTCAGCAGTCCCAGCAGCCGCCAAAAATCCTTATGCAAAAGCGGGTCGCCGCCGGTGATGTAGAAATAGGGAATGCGCAGAAGCCGCCCGCACATTTCCTCGCAGTTGTCCACTACTTTTCGCATACCGGCAAAAGACATTTCCGCAATAGGGAGATGGCTGTTTTCCGAAAAGATGTAACAGTGCTTGCACCGCTGGTCGCAGGCGTCCGTTATATGCCATTGAAAGGCAAAATATTGTTCCATGTCGATAATTTCCTCCTCTTCTTTTGTTAAGTTTGTCCGGCATTTCCTTTTACCGGGCATTATGCTTTCCCGTGAGCATAAGCGCTACACTTGCAGCTAGAAACAGCAAAGCGCCAAGCACAATATATTGTATTCCCATGACGGGAATAAATAATCCGCATACGGACGTGCCGATAAGTACCCCTAAATTAGCTGATGATAAATAAAGCCCGTTGACAAAATCAGCCGCTTCAGAGGCCGCGCTTGAGACCATGTATTGTCCGATATTACCTATCATGCCGGCAAGTATTCCAAATACCAGAGAAATCGCGATTACAGGATACATAAAAGCCCCAAACATAAATAACAAAATATAAAGCGCCGCTAAGAGCAAAGGGACAATCAGAATGGATTTAGCGGCGTTTTTTACGAGGATTTTCCCCGCGGCAATATTCCCCAGAATATTCATTACAGTAATTACAAATAATATTCCACTGATAATCCTAAATGAAATATTGGTAACCGTTTTAAGATAATCGGAAGCATAACTGAGAAAACCACAAATACCAGAATTGAGCAAAACAAATGTTATGAGGGAATGCTGCAATGCCGGCTTCTTTAATACCGCAATCTGTTTTCCGTAAGAATGTTTTTCCGTAACAGGCATTGACGGCACAAGAAAGGCAGTCGCGGCAAACGCCCCCGCGTTTATCATGGCAAAGAACAGCATTGCCATCGAGAACGATGCTTCGCTTGCAATAAGCGCGGCGAGCGGCATTCCAAGCACCGCGCCCAGCGACACGCCGATAAATATTTTTGAAACGGCTTTTGGCGCCTCCTCCTTCTTGACCGATGAGGCCGCCATGGTAAAGGCCATTGAAATATAAACAGGGTGAAAAAAGGCGGGCAGCGCCCGAGCGGCCACTATAACTAGGAAATTTGACGTGAACATGGAGACGATGTTGCCCGCGGCAAAAACTCCAAGCGAAAGAAGCATTACTTTTTTTCGGTCTATGCCTGTCAAAAGCAACGGGGAAAACAAGGCCGATACTGCCACGCCTAAAGCAAAGACGCCCACCGTCCATCCCGCATGAGAGACGGTAATGTTAAAAGCGTCGGCAACCAAAGGAACTATCCCGACAAAGCCGGTTTCCGTTGTTCTGATGCCGATTACCCCCAAAGTTACTATAAATATTACCGTATTATTCCGCATTGCCGCCTTCTCCTTTAATGCAACACGCTACAACTCTCATTCCGTCATTGCGAATACGTGGAATTTGTTCAAGAGCCGCATCAAATATGTAACAGTGTTTGCACCGCTGATCGCAGGTGTCCTTTATATGCCGTTGAAAGGCAAAATAAATTTCCATATCAATAATTCCCTCAAAAGTCGGCGCTCATTTGCAAAGAGTACCGCATCTTAAATAGGCTGTGTCTGCTGCTTGCAGGCAAAAAGCCGTACGCCGTTCACGGGTACAACGCCGAAGTTTAGAAACAGGCCGTGCCTGTCGGCGAAGAGTACCGCATCTCTCCAAAATGATACGCAAAAATAAAATCAGGAGCAGTTATAGGGCTGCCGTATTCCAAAACATCGTTAAGCGCAGAGGCCTGTGCATTGTCAGTATGCGCTATTGCCTCCTTGACCAAGTGGCCGGCTACTTGTCATTATAATGCCATGGCACGTGAAAATATTGCACCGACGAAGAGCAATCTCATCAAGGTAAAAGAGCGGCTTTTTACAGCAGAAGAAGGCTACGAGTTATTAGAGCAAAAACGGGAAATCCTCGTTATGGAACTTATGCAGCATGTCGAGCAGATAAAACTTTTGGAACGAAATCTCGATAAACAGGTTGAACTTGCCTACCCTGCCTTAAAGCGTATGCTTATTGTAGTAGGGCGTGAACGAGCCGATCGCCTAGCGCAGAATGTCCGCTATCACTTTAGTATCCGGGAAAAGAGGGCTTTTGTAGCCGGTATGAACTTACCCGGTTTGGAAATCGAAATGCCTGAGCCGGAATTGAAATATTCCCCGGCGAATTCATTTGCAGAATGCGACGAAACTGTGTTAGAATTTTTTCGATTACTGAAAATCCTTACCGAATTAGCAGCGGTGCGAACTATTACTTGGCGGCTTGCACGGGAAGTTCGAGCAACCCAGCGTCGAGTCAATGCCCTTGAGAAAATAGTGATTCCAATGGCACGGGAAACTAAAGTTTACATTGAGTCTGCTTTAGAAGAGCGGGAACGAGACAGCTTTTTTACCAGTAAGTTATTGAAAAAAAAGGCGGAGAAAAGATGAGTAAGACCTTGTTTTCTACTATTGTTGTTGCAATTTCCGGATCCGATGCGTCGATCATGGCGGCAAAATACGCTATTCTTTTAGCAAAGACTAATAAATGCCGGCTCTCTGCTGTGTATGTAGTGGATACAGCGACTATTAGGCAGCTGACTTTAAGTAAAATCTTTATACAAGAAGAAAGTAAAGAATACGAACGTAGTCTGTACGCTAATGGAGAGCGCTATCTTGCCTTTGCAGAAGAGCTAGCACGCAGTAAAGGGATAAAAATAGAGCGCGATATTCGTGCCGGTGCGGTATGGACAGAGATTATTAAGCTTGCTGATGAAAAGCAAGCCGACCTTCTTGTCTTAGGGGGTTGGGAAAAAGACCGCAACGCACGCGATATAATCGGCCATGCACATCGGGAGATTATGATAAATGCCCATTGCTCCGTGCTTTTAGTGAAAGACCCCACTATCGAGCATACTTTCAAGAGCAATTAGTGTTATTGTAGATGTGTAATTACAATACACTAACGACTTCGTAGTCGGCATCTTCTACCGCCTTTTTCAAGGCGGCATGGTTGACTGTCGTATTATGTTCGACAACAGCGGTTTTATCGGCCAAGCTAACTGACACGGCGCTCACGCCGGAAACTTCTTCAAGAGCATCTTTAACATGCTGAACGCAATGATCACAGGACATTCCCTCAATATGAACTACGCTTTTCATAGTTATAAGTGTAACAAGAGTGCGGCTTTCCGTGCAAGTAGGGAACTGATTATTGTAAGCTGATTATTCTTCTTCAAACTTTGAATTAAATAATTGCACTATAGTTGCCATTGCACTTTCTTCATCAAGTCCATCGGTAATAACTCGTAATTTGGTCCCGTATGTTGCACAGAGCGTTATAACGCCCATAATGGACTTCCCGTTGATCCGGTCGTTATCCCGTTCAAGAAATACTTCGCAGTTATATTTTTGTATAGCCCTCACGAGGGTCGACGCGGGTCGTGCATGAATACCGGCACGATTAGAAACAGTAACTACTTGTTCTAGCATATATCACCTACATAAAAAGGAATTAAAGATAGGAAGTCAAGAGTAGCTATATCTTTCATAATTTATCCTTGCATCAGCTAAAATAATAAAACATTTTACAAAAACCGTTTATTAAATAATATCTTCTACACCAAAATACACCGAGTGCGAAGTACCACTTTCAAGCCATTTGATAATATTTTGGTTGAATTCCGTTTCAGCGTGATAACCCATCATTTTAAGACGCTCATTCATGGCGGCTGTTTCCACAATAACCGGTATATAGCGCCCGTGGCGTACTGGAATCTCCAGCATAGGAATATCAACCCCTAAAAACTCTTTCTGTTTCCCTCCATCGCCTACACGATCATAATTTTTCTTGTTATCCCATTCTTCTAATTTTATTACTAATTGAATTTCTTTTCGTTCCCGTATAGCACCAACGCCAAAAAGGTGAGTGATGTTGATAATACCAACACCGCGGATTTCTATATGATGTCCGGCGATTTTATTTCTGCCGGTTCCTATAAGAACATTACCATTCATCCGGCGGACGGTAATAGCATCATCAGCAACAAGCCGGTGTCCGCGTTTTATCAATTCTAGAGCCGTTTCGCTTTTTCCAACGCCTGAATCGCCGAGCAGCAGTATTCCCATACCATACACTTCAACCAATACGCCATGTATGGTCTGTTGTGGAGCAAATATGTCGGAAAGCACCCGTATTAAACGGACATGAAATTCTGCGGTATCTAACTTAGTTTGTAGCAATGGACAGTGAACTCGTTCGGCTTCTTTAATGAAATCTTCGTTAGGAAGAAAGTTATGAGTAAAAATGCAACAAGGAATGAGGTACGAAAAAAACTTGCGGATAGTTCCCGTCTCTCCGGCATCTGCTAATTTAGCAAGGTAAGCAGTCTCACCTTTCCCAAATACCTGTATGCGCTGGTAGGCAAATTCGTCATAAAATCCGGACAGAGCAAGTCCGGGTCTATTGATACCCGGCGTGGTAATCTCTCGTGAGAGTCCTTTTCGACCGCCTATACAACGAAGATCGAAAGAATTCTGCTCCTTTAGCTCAATATCAATAAGATCGAGTACTGTAAACCGCGTATCAAGCATGGGTTAATAGTAACAAAACCTATAACTCTATGCAAGAGAGTAAGTAATTAAGAGCGTGTGAGAAAGATTTCATTTCGAGTCAGATACTATATTGTAGAATATAACTCAAATAAAATTCATTCTTGAAGCGAGTCTGTAAGAGGAGATAGCGAGACAGGAAAGGGCTTATCAAACAGCTTGCCGCAAGGATTTTGCAGCGGGTATTGGAGAGCGAGATGAACATACATCTCAGGGTACGAGAAGTACGACTCGGCAGGAGACAACACGGAAGACGGCCATTTAGCTTCTCTCCAAGATCCCAACCGAACCTTCAAGCCAAAAATAGCCTCCAAGTATCACAGACATCTTCCTCTGTTCAATGACCAGATACTCTCGATCTATTCGCTTGAGATGACGGAGCGAGATATAAAAGCACATCTTGAAAAAATCTATACCGTAGAAGTATTACCTGAACTGATAAAGCCGGGTAGCTAATGTGGCATGGAAGAGGTAAAAAGTGGCAAAACCGATCGCTTTTAAAAAGCTACGCCATCATGTATCCGGATGCGATTCGGGTGAAGGGAAAGAGGAGGCACAAAAAGCATGTATAGAGCATTAGAGATCAATTATGAGGGAGAAAAAAGGTGTTAGGGCTGTGGATAAGCGAAAACGAGGGAGCGAAATTTTGGATGAGGATGTTAAACAATCTGTACAGCCATGGGGTGAAAGAGATCCTGATAGCCTGTATGGACGGATTGACCGGTTTTCCCGAAGCGATTCGCGCCGTATTTCTTTATACCCGGGTTCAGTTGTGCATTGTCCACATGGTTCGCAATTCCGCGAAATACGTCTTGTACAAATACATGAAGAAGGTATGCACCGGTTTGAGAGAGCTGTGCGAGATGCTCTTGAAGCATTCGGCAGAGCATGAGGCGGGCAAGTGTACTCGATGATATACCGCTCGTGGGATGAGCGTTGAAGCGACCCGTGTGAATATTTTACATACGCTTCTGAGATACAGCGAGCGATATATACGACGAATGCATGGAAAATGAAGTTTTCTCTGAATCGTTAAATTACCGGTTATGGAAAGTAACAAAAACCCGGCCGATCTTTTGGATGAATGAGAGTATATACAAGATAGTGTACTTAGCGATAGGGAATGCGGTGGAAATGGAGGATACCGATTAAGAATCGAGGATTGGCACTTAAGTAAGAGAGCCATTGAGTTTGGGGAAGAACGGGTTCCGTTCTGATGATACTTTGCCATTTACATAAGATATCTGACAGGCTCCCGTATGTTCCTGTTTTTCGATACTCTCCGGCAGCAACCGTCCTTCTACCGCATCCGGGGCGTTTCCCCCGGACAACCTAAAGGCAACCATCCCTTTATCCTCTATGGTTATTGCGTGTATCCTAAGTATTCCATCCTCCTCGGCTCTTCTCTATCGTTTGTGAGTCGTTTTTTTAAGCCCTATGCTCGTGAGGATGTGTTTTGACCATTGTTGAATCAAGACAGCATATCTGAAAGCAATTTTTCCTTTACCAAAGCTTTAAATACCCGCTTCAGCATACCTTTTTGCGCCCAGTGGTTCAAATGGATATAAATCATATGCCAGTTATCAAAAAATTTAGGTAAATTTCGCCACTTACAAGCATTATTACAACGGTAAGTGAGAGCGCTAAGCAAGGTAAGATTATCTATCTTGACATTTCTCCGATGTTTAGGGAACGATGGTGCTATGTGCTATAGTGTTCTTCAGTAAGTTTCACACTTATTTTATCTACCTTAAACTCCCATTTTTTTAGCCTGAATACACTCTAGCCTAGCTGTGCCTTATGGTTCTTTATCCCTCTACTCTATTGTGCCATTTGTCCTGTCAGTTTACATTTGGAAATACTGGAAAAATTGCAAACTCTCTTGACATAGTTTGACGACTTTGTTACTATAACTAAATATAGTAAAGCCCTTGTAGCTCAGTCGGTAGAGCATATCCATGGTAAGGATAAGGTCAACAGTT
>JAITAM010000002.1 GCA_031284085.1 Spirochaetaceae bacterium | reverse complement strand
AGGACATATTTCATTGTGAACACCTCTTTAAGGAAGACTATTACCGTAAGGTTGAGGCAGTATACTTCTTTTTATCGACTATGCCTACCCTCGCAGGCACAGGCACAGGCCAGCCTGTTTCAACGTTACGCTGTTGTATCGGGGGCGCCGTACGACTCTTCGTCTGATAGATACAGGCACGGCCTGTTTCAACGTTACGCTGTTCTATCGGGGGCACCGTACAACTCTTTGTCTGATAGATACAGGCACGGCCTGTTTCAACGTTACGCTGTTCTATCGGGGGCACCGTACGACTCTTTGTCTGATAGGTACAGGCACGGCCTGTTTTTATGTTACGCTATTCTATCAGGAACGCCGTACGACTCTTAGCTGTGTTGCCGGTGTTAAGGGTAGGAGGCACGGAGTGTTTCTGAGCTGTGTTACCGGTGTTAGGGGTAGGAGGCACGGAGTGTTTCTGAGCTGCGTTGCCGGTGTTAGGGGTAGGAGGCACGGAGTGTTTCTGAGCTGCGTTGCCGGTGTTAGGGGTAGGAGGCATGGAGTGTTTCTGAGCTGCGTTGCCGGTGTTAAGGGTAGGAGGCACGGAGTGTTTCTGAGCTGCGTTGCCGGTATTAAGGGTAGGAGGCATGGTCTCCCTCTAGGCTGTGTTGCCGGTGTTAGGGGTAGGAGGCACGGAGTGTTTCTGAGCTGCGCTGCCGGTATTAAGGGTAAGAGGCACGGAGTATCTCTGAGCTGCGTTGCCGGTGTTAGGGGTAGGAGGCACGGAGTGTTTCTGAGCTGTGTTGCCGGTGTTAAGGGTAGGAAGCATGGAGTATTTCTGAGCTGCGCTGCCGGTATTAAGGGTAGGAGGCACGGAGTGTTTCTGAGCTGTGTTGCCGGTATTAAGGGTAGGAGGCACGGAGTGTTTCTGAGCTGCGCTGCCGGTATTAAGGGTAGGAGGCACGGAGTGTTTCTGAGCTGCGCTGCTGGTATTAAGGGTAGGAGGCATGGAGTGTTTCTGAGCTGCGTTGCCGGTGTTAAGAGTAGGAGGCAAGGAGTGTTTCTGAGCTGCGTTGCCGGTGTTAGGGGTAGGAGGCATGGAGTGTTTCTGAGCTGTGCTGCCGGTGTTAAGGGTAGGAGGCATGGAGTGTTTCTGAGCTGTGTTGCCGGTGCTAAGGGTAGGAGGCACGGAGTGTTTCTGAGCTGCGTTGCCGGTGTTAGGGGTAGGAGGCATGGAGTATTTCTGAGCTGCGTTACCGGTATCGGGAGTGGCAGGCATAACCTGCACCTGTCGTTCTCGGCGCAGACGCAGGAAACGATAGGTATTTATAGGTAGAAAGCCGGTGGCACAATCTCTACAGTGCTGGCGTTACACGAGCCTTAGTGTGGATGTTACACCAGCCTTAGTGTGGACGTTACACCAGCCTTAGTGTGGACGTTACACCAGCCTTAGTGTTGATGTTACACCAGCCTTAGTGTGAATGATACACTCTCTACAGTGTTGATGGCACACGAGCCTTAGTGTGGATCTTACACCAGCCTTAGTGTGGATGTTACACTCTCTACAGTGTTGGTGGCACACCTTAGGCAGTGATGGTACCACACTGGCATTAGGTGTGGATGGCACACCCGAGAGAGTGTTGGTAGCACACGAGCCTTAGTGTGGGTGTGGCACGAGCGGGTGTTATGCGGATGATACGGAACCAAGTCGGCCTGCGCAGAGTCGGACGCCGCCTTTGATGCAATACCGAGACGTTGAAGCGGTCTTGGCTGCTGGCCTACGATTACTCTTGCCACTTGCCCTCGATTTGTGCTAGATTCTTTATATATGAAACGATACTTTTTAATCGCTGTCTGTCTGACACTTCTAACGACAAACTCGTGCGCAACTGCTTCTCCAATACAAATGGACTCTTTTCCCCGTGCCGTTGTGCCGGGCAAACATCAAGGGGCAGTTACCGCACTCGTGCTTGACGGCCAAGGATATATACTGAGCGCAGGAAACGACGGATTTCTAGAAATATGGGATATACAAGCAAGCACTGCGATGGAACGGTTTCAAGTAAGCGCCTCTCCTATAACGGCGATGGTTTTGAGGCAGAATCTTCCGCATATTGCCCTTGTTGAGCGCAGCAGTGCCGGAGCGTGCAAAGTCTCGGCATGGGATTATATGAAGAGAAACAAGCTGTGGACATTGGACGTATCGGACACTGTTTCAACGCTGTCTTATTCTGCGACAGGCTCTTTTCTCATCATCGGTGAGAACAATCGCATCACGCTTGTCGACCCGGACACGGGCTTCTCTCTTATGGACGTCCCGAATATCAATGCAGCGGTGCAGTTCGTTGCAACCGGCAAGTCTGAGAAGACAATGGTTGGCTATCAAAACCTCGGCCTTTTATCGTATTGGAACCTATCAACCGGCGCAGAGATACAGCGCTCTCGGGTGCCGGCTCACCTTAAATCGCCGATACTCTTTGGAACGAACCGGTTCCTTGCCGCTCTCGACTCTACCGGCTTAGTCATACTCAATGCTGTGTCCGGGGTGGAAATTGCTCGAAGCCCAAGCATCGCCTTAGATACGCTTATCGCTCTCGAGCCGGACAGCACTGAATTCATTGGCTTAAACAGCACAACGGTCTACCGCTTTTCATTGAGCAAGACCGGAAGCTTAGGAATTATGAGCACCTTCTTTATCCCCGCAGAAATACCCCGTATAACGAGCGCGCTATTTCATGGGCAGACCGGCACTATTTTACTGGGGACCACGACCGGAACGGTGTGGCAGCTACACCAAAATAGTACGGCAAGGGTGTTTCACACGCAGAACCAAAGGCGGATTGTTGAAACCGCCGCAGCCAACCGCTATCTTGTCTTTATCACTGATAAGCAGCACGTGGGTCTTATTCCTATCGACTACAGTCAGTTGCACAACGATGCAGTAGTTTACTTTGAGCAAAGTCCTTTGAGCCGGCTCACATCAGCGCCTGTGGTGCAGGACAGTGAAGAGTCGGTTCGCTTTCTCCTTTGGCAGACGCAGAATACGCAGGTTTTCCCTATGGTTGTAACAATAAATCCCGATGGAACGATAGATAAGATTCCTTTAGACATGCTGCAGCTTGACTTTCCGCTTCAATCCGCCGCTTTGTTGAACGATACCGCTCTCTTCCTCGACTCTATGGGGAAGATACAGGTTGTGTCGATTGGCACAGGTGAGCCTCTCTTTACATTTTCTAACCTCGGGTTACTTGATGCCGGTTTCTGGGACGAAAGGACCGTTATTATGGCTCGAAGTAGTCGGCACAATGATGGAATGCCGTTTTTACGTGTTGATATGATTACAGGCGAGACGGTACCGATAAATCTACCGGATATTATTGGAATAAAGCTGTATCTTGCTGCAAGTGGGACCGTATACGCAGCTGTTGTTGATGAGAGCGGCAGTTCAACGAGTAAGTTGACTACGCTGCTTCGATTTGACCAAGATGGTCCATTGCCCTATGCACAGACTTCAGGTGAAGATATTGATCTAAGTATAGCTGAGTCTGCCGGCAACCTTGCCTCTACATTGGGGGACGAAGGAGCATGGCTTCATGATCCGTATACTCCTTTTGCTCACAGTGCAGGCTTTCCCGTTACTTTGATTGACGGAGGCAATGTGTTTATTGCACTTGATAAAGACGGCACCGTAACATGGCATGATCCATACACCGGTGAAGTATACGCTCTATTCCGGCTCTATGAAGATTTCTGGACCATACAGACAAGAGATGAGATTCTGCGAGGCCAAGTAACGATATTGAACGAATAGAATAATCCTTAAAAAGGAGTTGAGTCGACTGATTCTCTAGTGGCTGATGGGGGGAGCTTCTCTTTACGACGATAAGTACGCTCCAACTCATCAAAGGCGGTATACATTTCTACTTCAATGGTATCAAATGCACTTATATCATCATTTGGTATTTCGCTTTTAAGCCGGGCAAGTCGTTCACGGAAAGGAAGGGCGTTTATTTTAGCGAGCGTAGCTCCCAAGTGTATACAGATGTCTGCGCGCCGGTAGAATTCAGCGATCAGCTCCAAAAGCCGCAATTGCTTTGCCGGCACACAGTACATATCCAGAGGATCGAAAGAATTCTGCTGTAAGAAGCCGTTCTTAATTATTTCTGCTATGATAAGTATAAGCCTTTGATCGTCAGGTAAGGCGTCAGGACCAATAAGCCGGACAATTTCAGCAAGACGCTCCTCACTTTTAAGAATATCAAATGCTTTCTGTCGGACAGTCGACCAACGCGGATTTACTTGTTCCCACCAAGACTTAACTTCTTCAGCGTATTCAGAGTAACTGTCAATCCAACTGATAGCCGGATAGTGTCGTGCATTTGCCAAATCACGGTCAAGCGCCCAAAAGCAACGGATAAAACGTTTGGTATGCTGGGTAACCGGCTCTGAGAAATCACCCCCCGGTGGTGATACTGCTCCGATAATTGAAATCGAACCATTTTTCTTGCAAAGGGTTAAGACCATACCGGCACGCTCATAGAATTCAGCCAGACGTGTGGGCAAATAGGGAGGGAATCCTTCTTCAGCCGGCATCTCTTCCATACGTCCGGAGAGTTCCCGCAGAGCTTCTGCCCACCTACTTGTTGAATCAGCCATAATCGCTACATGATAACCCATATCTCGGTAGAATTCCGCCAAGGTAACACCGGTATAAATTGATACTTCACGGGCAGCAACAGGCATATTTGAAGTATTAGCAATTAAAATAGTGCGCTCCATAAGCGAACGACCGCTACGAGGATCGATTAGATGAGGGAATTCGGTTAAAACATCGGTCATTTCATTGCCGCGTTCTCCACAGCCTATGTAAATAATAACATCGGCATCACACCATTTGGCTATGGCATGCTGGGTCATGGTTTTTCCAGTACCGAAACCACCAGGTATGGCGGCGGTACCACCTTTTGATAGTGGGAAAAACACATCAATGACTCGTTCTCCTGTGAGAAGCGGTTGATCGGGTGCAAGCCGTTCTTTAACCGGACGGGGAACACGCACCGGCCACCACTGCGAGAGGGCGAATTCATCTCCCTGGTCGGTACGAGCAATAACCGAGTTAATCGTATATTGCCCGGCTTCTGCAAGGAAATTTAGCACGTTACCCTTACTGTTAGGCGGCGCCATGATGACACATCTGACACTTTCTGTTTCTTTAACAGTTCCTAAGACCATACCGGGAGCAGCAACCGGCCTTACACCGGTGGCAATTTTTTCTGCAATATCAGCATCAGGTACAAATTCCCATAGCTTTTCAGGATCAAGTCTTTCCCCGCGTACCCCAGGCTCCATGAAAGCGCCGGATTGCTGGTACAACATCTCAAGCGGTCTTTGTATACCATCATAAATAGTACCAATAAGTCCAGGACCGAGGCGTGCGGATAGAGGACGCTCAGTTGATAATACCGGCGCCCCGATCTGCATACCGGTATCATCTTCGTACACTTGGACGACAGCCTCATCATGTTCCAGTCGGACAATCTCTCCGATGATATGCTTTTCACCGACCTCAACGACATCAAACAAGCCGGCCTGCCCTAGTCCTGAAGCATGAATAATAGGTCCTGATATACGCGTTACTATACCTGCTATAGCCATGAAATCCTCTTTGTTCTTTCAATAGAATGAATAAGCAGCATTTAACTTTTCATTTTAACATTCATTTCCTAAAAGCGCTGTCACCAGTTCTGCCCGTTTATCTTGCAACAGAGCTTCAGCTATTGTTTTTACCGAGGCAGTGATACGTACTTGTGCCATTTCAAGTACTAAAGCCGGGAAGTGCCAGTCTCCGGGTAATTCCGATTGATCGATAATTGCCCATGTTCCAGGCGGTAAAACATTTTTAAGTATAGTTTCCGCCTCAGATTCATCTAGTCCTCCGGTATACAATGCAAATTCATCATTTTTAAATTCACCGACATCAATACAAAATGCAATTTGTCTACGCAATTCTTTTGATAAAAGAGTAAGCAGTTTTTCCCGAGTCAAAGAATTTAAATAGTTAGTCATGGCAGCGTTGAGTATACGTTCAACCTCTTTTGAATACATACGTTTTTTATCCAAAGGAAGCCGGATCGCAATCTCATTACGCGTTATCTCTGTACGTACTTTATATTGCTGGTGTAATTCAGTAATGGCGGCTTGTTCCCGTTTTTCCCATTCAGCCTTTTGGGCTACCAGTGCTTCCTCACCGGCTTTAAGTATCCGGTATGCTTTTTTCCGAGCATCCTCGAGAATTTCCTTATCTAAAACTTCCGTGGATTGTACTTCTTCCATATTATAATTTTTGTAAATTTACACAGCAAATTTACACTCTCCTTATACATGAATTCCAATGGCTTCTCGGATAGAATCGACAAGGGTTTTGCGTCCTAAAAGTCTACCTGTCAGCCCTGGCAACTCCACTATTAAAGGATAGTGATCGGAAAGCTGCCATTCGGTAAGAGTGTCACCGAGCCAATCAGCAACTTCTTCGGTCATTATAAGAATTTGACATATTTCTCCACCGGAACCACGAGTTGCTTGCTCAAATGCCGTGTTAGCTTCATCAGCATTTACTACTGATATACCGTCAACACCGACAAAACGAAAGGCTGTCACCAGTTCAGGATCGCCTATAAAAAAATAGTCCATAATTCTCTCCATGATCAATTATTAACTGTGTTGATCTGGAAAAAGGTGCAGATTTGCTATGCAATTATAAAATACCGGTTAGTTAAGTACCAGTATGAGCAAAGCCACCAAGAATCCCCACAAGCAAATTCCTTCAGCAAGCCCTACAAAAGGAATCGCCTTACCAGAAACTTCCGCATTTTCGCTCAAAGCTCCCATAGCTGCAGTTCCAATCTGACCCACTGCGATTGCCCCGCCAATACAAGCCAATCCTACAGCAAGTGCCGCGGATAGGTATTTCCACATTGAAGCATTACCGGTATTAGTAGATTCTACTGCGGTATTCTCTTCAGTTTGTTGGGCAATTACCGGTAATACCGTTACACCTAACAAAAGGATGCCAATGATAACAAGCTTTTTCATACACAAAACGAGGCGTAAACGCCTCACGGGCTAAAAACCCGACCTCCCTTATAAAACAAAAGTTAATAATTTAACTTTTAATTCTCATTATAATTTCTCTTTTCTAAACCGGAATGGGGCAAATTTCACACCGGTCTCAGTAAAAAATTTACCAAAAAATTCATAATATTGAAGACGTACTACTTGAATAGCAACGATCATTCCTTCAAGAAAAATGATTACCAAATTACCGAATACCATAATAATCAGAGACCAAATCGGTCCCAAAATAATATTAGAAACCTTTCCCGCCATGGTAAATACAATGAATGACAAGATGACATGTGATAAGGCAAAAGCGCCTACACGCAAAAAACTGACCGTGTTTGAAAGATAATTGGAGAATGTTTCAATAATCTCAACAATACCTTCAATAATAAAACTCAACAAGCCCTCTTCACAAATAGGGCGCTTACCACAAATCAAACGCCATAACACCGGACGAAAAAAGATAAAAAACATCGGTACGATTAAGCCGACCATATCTAAAATGACGAAATGCCCCCCTAAAATAATCCGTACCACAATGAATAGCGCATACCAAAAAAACAAAGCTCCTGCAAGTCCAGTTTTAGAAAAAAAAGCATATTCATAATGTTTGAGTGTAATTTGGTTAATGATATTGATGACCAAGCCTATAGAATTCAGAATCGCTCCAATAGCAATGGTAAAACCGAAGAAATAGAAAATTTTAGTCATATTATCGGCATTTGGCATAAGGTGAAGGATATGATCCACCGGATGACCAGTCAAAGCACCGGTGATGGCGTGTGTTGGTGCTTCAAGAAGTGTTTCGTTAGAAAAAACCGAACCATAAAATAACCCCATAACCATAGAAGCACATCCGACCGCTTTAAGTGGTGCAGAAAAATGGCGGTATCCCTTAAGTACTGTGGCATCTTTTTTACCGGTTAGAAGACCCAATAAAAATAAGACCAATCCTTGCCCCACATCGCCAAACATAATACCGAAAAGGAGTGTGAAAAAAAAGGCTACGAAAGGAGTAGGATCGATAGTACCATAAAGTGGAGCGCCATAAGAAAAGATTAACGGTTCAAATCCTCGTACAAAAGCACCATGCTTTATAGAAACCGGCACTTCCTGCACTGATGCCACTTCAGATGGTTCAAAAACCCGGATCGCTATCCGGTTCCCGGTTAACTGTTCAAGTTGAACAATCAGTGATTGTAAAGTATCAGATGCAACCCACCCAGATAAAAAATAAGCACTCTTGGTTGCAACAAGTTCTTCTTTTAAGGTCTGAACACTTTCTTCTAAAAGGTACGAGGCGATCAAAGTTCGCACATCAGCTTCCCATTGTAAACGGGCGGCTGCCTTTGCTGTAGCAAGATCTGTTAATGCACGTTCTGTATCGGCGATTTTTGCTTCAAGTCCGGCAAAAACTTCCGCCGGAACACCATGGTAATCTTCCGGTACCGTAATAGGTATAAATTCATGTTTTTTAAGCTCCGTATCAAGAGCAAATCGCCCTTTGCGAGAAGCAGCGGCTAAAATACGATCACTGTTGCTGTCTAAACGAACAAACACGGCACGACCATCCAATGCTTCTTCTACTTCAGCATGACGTTTAGGATCAAGTCGTCCAATTCTCAATGTTAAATATGAAAGCTGATCCAAGTCAGAAAAAGGTGCATTCAGACTACTAAAAGAACGCGCTTCATTGATTGTACTATCAAGTCGATGTTTTTCTTCCATAAGTATATTTTCCCGGTCCTGAAGCGCTTGTATAGCAATAACAAAGGCTGTAGCACGTTCTTTCTCTAATGTTCCCGGAAGACGGCTTGATTCGGACGGTTCATCCGGCACACCACTTATACCTAGCCATAGAGCAGCATTTTTTATTTGTTCAAGAAGATTGGACAGTTCAACCGCTTCATCAGCAGAAATCAATGCGGTATCTTTTTGCTGATTTATTTTTTGTAACTCTTCTTGTTTAGAGAATTGCATTACCGCGCTGTGTCCCAAAAATTCAAGTACGGCATTGACATCATTTTCGAGGACCACCAAGCGAATTAACTTCATCTTTTGAGGGCGAATCATACAGGAACCTCGATTAAAGAAAATACATCAGTGCTTGATAATCCAAGCCCTAGACCTTCTGCTATACTTGTTAAAATATCTTCTTCATATTGTTTTAGTTTAATGAAACAAAAAGCTGTATCAAAAGAAAAAGGATTTCCGTGAAAAAATTTGTGAATATGCCGGTGTAAATATATCGCAACCTTGTTTTGTACATGCCGAGGATCAGCTTCCCATTGTCGGTCAGAATATTCCGGATTAAGAAAATACTCATATTTCCAGCCTTTCCAATCCGAACGATTTTGCAAGGAAAAAGAAAGTGAAATAAGTACATCCCGCTCTAAAGAGTCATCTTCCGGTATGGTAATAAGTTTAGAGCGCACAGCTTCCGGTGACAGTCGATAATAGGTCCTGAGCCGCAATGCCCATATTATGTTGTGCAGAATGATTTCTTCCCGAAGCAACATTTCAATATGGCGCCGATCTTTTTTATTGAGTTTTTTCACAGAAGCAAGAAGCATTTTATAGTAATGGTGATCAATAAACATTTGAATATCAATGGCATTATCCTTTACACCGGATAGTAGATCATTATCAAGTAAGAATTCAAAATCAGTGCCTTTAAGCATCGTGATCAAATCCGGATATGCTTCAAATTTAATAGTACGAAAGCGGCCGATGTCGGTAAAATCGGGCATAGTTTTCTCTCCATGGATATGAGCTGATAATACTGTTTTTAGATCAGCACATTCATAACTCCGAATCAGTTGTATAAGCAGGTCCGGAATTTTATGAAATAGATTTACCATAGCAGTGATTTGCTTAATAGCTTGTTGAGTAACACGATCTTCAAAATCGCGTAGCAACTGTTTATCGGGCAGCTCTTGATGTGCATTAGGAAATACTAACTTATCTAAATCAGACAGATGATTTATCCCGCGTAAAAACCCAAGATTCTTGTCTATAAAAGAATGCCCTATAATGCCACAGGCTTTTGCATATATAAAAGCCTGTTCTCCGCTTTTCATTATTATAAGGGAACAAGGATTTATCCTTCTTCCCTATCCCTCCTCTCCAAACAAAAATTGTTCTGCCTTGCCAGAAAAACTCTGCATATCCACAGCCATTTTATCAAGAACAGACCGGTATTCCTCAAGCTGTTTTTGATACTCTTGTTTTATTGCCATAATCTCTTTTTCAAAGAGGTCGTCTAAAATCGTAACTTCATGAGAATACCGTTCATCGTAATGCGTATGGTTTTGTCTTTCATATTCTACACTCCGCCGCTCTACCTCTATCTGTGCATCATGAGTGAGCGTTACAGCCTCGGATTCGATAGACAAGAGATGATGTAAAACATCCTGTTCTTTCATTGCCGATTCTCCTACAATTAACTACTTTGCGGTGAACACCCCAAAAGGCTCCCTAAACATCTCACCTAAGCTTGGTGAAGACCCGCATTTACAAGCTATCCTCATATTTTTCTATAATTTTGTAGATACTTTGTGCGTCTCTCTGTACAAGTATATCGTTACAGAATTGTGGATTCAGGAGGAATTGCGATAACTGTTTAAGCACACGGATATAGCGTTCAGAATCTTCTTGTGGACTTAGAATCATAAAAATTAAATGAACCGGCTCTCCATCAAGAGCATCGTACTCAATACCTCGTTTTGAAATACCGAGTATACCGTAAGTTTGGTCAACAGCATTAGTCTGTCCATGAGGTATAGCAATACCTTTCTGAATACCGGTTGACATTTGAGCTTCACGCTCACGTATAGCTTTAAGTACCTTCTCTCGGAGAGAGAAATCTCTTTTTTGGCAAAACAGATCAATCAGTTCTTCAAAGACTTCGTCCTTTTCCTCCGCTTCCAAATCAATCTTGATCAAAGCAGGAGAAAATACACCACACACAGCCATACTTCTACCTCTATTGTTCAATATTATCTTGCAAAGTATTGGGAGTAGTCGATTCACTGGTTTCAAGAATAACCGCTTCACTAGTCTGCGGAACAGGCGCTTCATTGGTTTGCGGAGGTTCAGGTTCACTACTACCATCAGGCACTGTGATTGTTTCCGGCGCCGTAGTCGGTGCTACTACTTCCTCTTGCCACCAAGTATTATCTATATTTGTGTTTGATTGTTGCCGAGCAGCGTTTTCTACACCGGTAGCATCGGATGTGCGGTTTGTAAGGGCGAGTCCAAAACTTAACACAAGAAATAAAGCACCAAGGACAGATGTTATTCTGGTAAGCACTGTCCCGGACCGAGAACCGAAAGCAGAAGAACTCCCTCCGGCAAAGATGCCGCCCAGACTATCACCCTCTTCATCCTGTACCAGAACTAAAAGCACCAGCAAAATTGAAACAATAATAAACAATACCAATAAAATGCTAGCCAATATACCCATGAAAAACCTCTTACAACAATTTCTTAAACTTTATCAATCGTACCGCACTATCAAAATTTATACAAGTAGCAATTTAGAAATATTCCTTGCTATGATTACAGTGATTTGAAAAAAGGTCAACAGGCCTAGACCAGCTGTTTCAAAGGTTGTTGTATCGGGAGCGGCCTACGGCTTTTTGCCTGAAAGAAGCAGAGGTCTGACCTGTTTTGCTAGCAGCCGCAGGCTGTTTCAGAGATTGTTGTATCGGGAGCGGCGTACGGCTTTTTGCCTGAAAGCAGCACCAGAGGTCTGACCTGTTTAGCTCAGGCCAGCAGCCGCAGGCTGTTTCAGAGGTTGTTGTATCGGGAGTGGTGTACGGCTTTTTGCCTGAAAGCAGCAGCAGAGGTCTGACCTGTTTTGCTAGCAGCCACAGGCTGTTTCAGAGGGTGTTGTATCGGGAGCGGCGTACGGCTTTTTGCCTGAAAGCAGCAACAGACGACAGACCTCACCGTATAGGTGCGTTGACCAGCTGTTTCTAAATTTTGTCTGATATCTCCTATTGACAAATAATTCCCTTTGCGTTAGTCTCCAGAAAATTATGAATAGGAATATCAAACTGAATCGTTCAAATACATCACCTCCTTGCCTTTTGCTCTTTGAGCAAAACAGGAAAATGTTTACCCACCCCCCCCCCCCCCCCTGTAGATTAACTCTTTTTTGCTTCCCCTTTAGCATCAAGCAGTCATTACAGTTTCTCATTGATCCACCGGTAAAAAGCCTTTCGCAATGGGCAGACTTCCTGCCGCCGCAAGACTTTTTATCGTTACTGCTATATCTCCGGTATCTTCGCAGACTGTTTCTCAAAAACCATTCCTATTTCCTTGAATGAATATCGTTCGAAACAGACACAGCGTCGATCAAAGGTGAGCGGCAGTAGTGTGGAAAAAAAATCTTCATTAAGGAGTAAAAAAATGAAGAAATTGGTAATGCTTTTATGCATGGCGGTGTGCAGCGCGGCACTTTTCGCGCAAACAGGCTTATTCAGTGTGGGCGGCGGTGCAATACTTGTGCCTAGCTTTCAGACAGAGAAATTCAAAGATGGTGGCGATGATCAAAAAAGATCAGGCTTTGGTGGAGGGTTAAACCTATTTTTTGATGCCACATACGCAGAGGTAAACATCAACTTGCTTTTCGCCAATGAAAAAGGAGAAGATGCCGATAAAGGCTACAATACAACCGATTTAGTACTTGGTGTCGTTGGTAAATATCCCTTTGCCCTTGGTGAAAAGCTTAGTGTGTTTCCCTTTATTGGTATTGATTACCGAATAGTCCTTGGTGCATCCTACGATGGAACAAAGCTAGAAGACGGTGATGGCTTCAAAAAAGCCGATATGTTCAACGCTCTTTCAGTGCTTTTCGGGGCCGGCGTTGATTACAACATAACTGGCTCGCTCTATGTCCGCGGTGAACTGGGTTTTGGCATTACGTTCAATACAAAGCTTGAAGACGATAAAAAAGATTATATCGACTCCAATTTCAAAGGCAAAATACCGATAAAAATTGCGGTTGGCTACCGGTTCTAGTCTGTTTTTTCAGTTTACGGCCGCAAGCGCCTTTCCTTCATAGCCTTTAGCGGTGAAAAAAAGGCAGCGGCTTAACGGAATTGTTTTGGAGGCGTCCTCTCTTTCGGGGACGCCTCATGTTTTTAATACGCCAGCCTGTCCTAAGCTTTGGCAAGAGAAGCAGGCGCAGGTCTGACCTGTCCTCAAATGTGAAAGTTTAGAGTAGGCCGGCCTGCGGCTGGTCTGTGGTTAATTTGAGGGGCATTGTAAAGGAGCTTTATTCAAGCGTATTTTTTCATAATGTTCGTGCTGTAACTCTAGTAATTCCATAATACGGTCGACATGCTTTTGTTTTAGA
>JAITAM010000166.1 GCA_031284085.1 Spirochaetaceae bacterium | reverse complement strand
CGGTATGTCGGCTAATAAACTAACTCCATAAAAGACCGCAGCAATACCGGCAGCTTCACCGAGTAAGGTTACCCAGCCTCCGACCGGATCGCCTTGTACAAAAGAACCTATACCAAAACCTAAAAAGAAATTAAGCGCAAAAGGACCGCCCGCCCCTTTTTCATAGGCTTCAAACAAATTGATACGTTGTTCCGGTGTCAATAACAAAGACTCGTTTTGTATTATTAAGAAATTCTTTTCAAGGCCGCTATCCAACCAGTTGGTAACTCGTATAAAAGCCTGTTGCGCCTGTTTTCTGTCGGATTGGTCGTCTGCAAAACAGACAAAAGCCACTGTGCATAAAGCAGTAACTAAGATAAATTTTCTCATAGTATAAACTCCTTGTTGTTGCTCTTTGTTTTTAGCTCCGCCCCTCAAAGAGGCGGCGGTCTAGTTTTTTTTATACACCGAGTCTTTTTTCGATAGCATCAAGTTCTGCGTATAATTCTTTGGGTAATTTTTCTCCAAATTTTGGATAGTGGTTTTCGCGGACGTCTGCAATTTCTTTTTTCCACCCCTCAATGTCGACATTGAGGATCTCTTGCATATCAGCTTCGCTTACCCCTTCTGGACGACTGATTGCATCCGGCTTGGGCAGAGTACCAATAGGCGTGTCAACTGCATTGTCGGTTATGCCGTTACAACGGTCGAAAACCCATGCTAGCACCCGTGAATTCTCACCATAACCGGGCCATATAAATTTACCGGCATCGTTCTTGCGGAACCAGTTGACAAAGAATATCTTAGGCAGTTTTTCCGGATCACCTTTTTTGCCAATATTAAGCCAATGCTTGAAGTAGTCGCCCATGTGGTAGCCGCAGAAAGGCAGCATGGCGAAAGGATCGCGGCGAATAGTGCCGGCTTTAACATCAAGCGCGGCTGCCGTTACTTCTGAACCGACAATGGATCCCATGAATACACCGTGTACCCAGCTTTTTGCTTGATTCACCAACGGGATGGTTTTGGGCCTGCGTCCACCGAAAAGGAAGGCGCTAATAGGCACACCTGCAGGGTCTTCCCATTCCGGAGCGATAGCGGGGCATTGTTTAGCAGGACCGGTAAAGCGGGAATTGGGATGCGCAGCTGGTTTTTGGCTCTTGTCGTTTTTGTTCTGTACCCATTCGTTGCCGGTCCAGTCAATGAGCTTGCCGGGTGCATCGTATCCTATCATCTCCCACCATACGGTTTTTTCTTCGGTTAATGCCACATTGGTAAAGATCGTGTTGCGTCTTATGGTTTCCATAGCATTACGGTTAGAATCCATGTTGGTTCCCGGCGCAACGCCAAAGAAGCCGGCTTCCGGGTTAATAGCGTAGAGCTGACCGTCTTTGCCGAACTTCATCCATGCAATATCATCTCCGACTGTTTGCACTTTCCAGCCGGGGAGGGTCGGTATCAGCATAGCAAGGTTTGTTTTACCACAGGCTGAAGGGAAGGCGCCGGTTATATATTTAACTTCGCCCTGTGGATTGGTGATTTTGAGGATGAGCATGTGTTCGGCAAGCCATCCTTCATCACGAGCTAGGACAGAGGCGATACGCAAAGCGAGGCATTTTTTGCCTAAAAGGGCGTTTCCACCGTAACCGGAACCGTAAGACCAAATTTCCCGGGTTTCCGGGAAGTGTGATATGTACTTTTTATCAATGGGTGCGCACGGCCATTTACCGTCATCTTTTTCACCTTTGGCTAAAGGCTTGCCTAGAGAATGGAAGCACGGCACATAAAAGCCGTTGCTGCCCAACACATCCAAGACCTTTGTGCCGACACGCGCCATGATGTGCATATTTGCCACGACATAGGGACTATCGCTGAGCTGCACACCGATTTTAGCGATATCAGAGCCGATGGGTCCCATTGAGAATGGGATGACGTACATAGTACGACCTTTCATACAGCCTTTGTACAACTCGGACATGTTCTTCTTCAACTCTGCCGGATCTATCCAGTTATTGGTAGGACCGGCATCGCTTTTATCTTTTGAAGCGATGTAGGTGCGCGCCTCGACCCGAGCTACATCCGATGGATCGGAACGAAACAGTACACAGCCGGGTAAGAGCCAGGGATTGAGAGGGGTTGCCAGTCCGGCATCAATCGTCAGTTTGATCATTTTATCGTACTCATCCTGAGTGCCGTTACAAATTTCAATTGCATCCGGTGTCATAAGTGCGACTGCATCTTCAACCCACTGGCGTAAGCCGGCGTGTTTCAGTTCTTTTATTGTCATTAAAATCCTCCACAAATAAATGTACTCTTAGTATACGACAGGGTCATAGTTTTTACAAGTAGAAATCGGTGCAGGCCAGCCTAAGTTCTCGATGCTGGCATCAAAGGCGGAGTACGGCTTTTTGCCTACAGAAAGCAGGCAAAAAAAATGATCACACGCATAGGCTAGGTGCGGGTGCGGATCTTCACCTAGGCAGGAATTGGAGTCAAATCTAGCAAGGATTAAGATCACAATCTAAGACGTGTTCACAGCAGGGGAAGAGATATAAATACAAGCCAGATAGATAAAAGCGGCAAATATACGGTCAAGCTTCTCATAGCGGGTGCAAATTCCTCTAAATTTCTTGAGCCGTAAGAAAATCTCTATCTCATTCCGCTTTTCATATTTCCATAGATGAAACCCTCAGCAACCGTCCTACTGCCGCATCCGGGAGGTTCCTCTCGGAGAATTGTCTGAAGGCAACCATCCCCTCTATCTCCTACAGTTACTGCGTGTATCTTAGTGTTCCATTCTCTCCGACTCTTTCTTATCGCCTGTGGGCCGTTTTTTTAGCCTTATGAGGGCGAGGATCTGTTTTGACCATGGTTGAATCAAAAAAAGCACTGAGCGGATAAAAACAATTTTCCTCTACCAACGCCTTAAACACTCGCTCCAGCACAGCTTTTTGCGCCTAGCGGTCCAGTTGGACATAAATCATATGCCAGTTACCAAAAGAGTTAGGTAAGCTTAGCTATTTACAAGCATTATCACACCGATAGATGAGAGCGTTAAGTAAGGCAAGATCATCTATTTTGACATTTCTCCTGTGTTTTGCTAGATGGCACTGTGTGTAGATAGTGTTCTTTAGTAAACTCCATACTGATTTTATTTGTCTTTTCATCTCTTTCCTTTTAAGTGAACACACTCTAAAGAAGCGCTGGTTAAATTCAGAAAGGGTTGAGTAGAAGAGGAAGCATGGAAAACCAACAAACATTTTCGGATATAGAATACGGCAAACGCAAACTTCATAAGACGCTAAGAAGTATTTTTGGATATTATGGCACATCTTGTTCTCTGGAAAAAGCTCGAGGAACAAATACGCCCTTATTATTTTCAAGAAAAACCCGGACCTCGCCCAATAGAGCTACAAACCATGCTGAGAATCTATCTGCTTCAGATACGGTTTACCTTTGCCGACGAGGGGGCGGAAAAACATATTTACGATAGTTATTACACTGAGGAAGTTCATGGACTTGGATTTCAGCGAGGAAAGTGCACTCGATGCGACAACCCTACTTAACTTCCGGTATTTGCTTGAGCGCACGAGTTACAAAAAAACTTCTTTGAAATGCTGAAGGAAGTGTTGGAAGAAAACGGGAAGATACTGAGGAGAGAGCATACTAGACACAACCATTTCTGTTTAGAAATGCTTCTTGTAGACGAAAAATTGTACACCGTTCCCGATACCAACACTGAAATTTAGAACAGGCTATGCCTGATCCTTTCCTTTGCCGAACAGGCACAGCCTACCGTTGTTCCTTGTAGGCGAAGAGTCGTACTCCGCCTTTGATACCAGCGCCGAGAATTTTGGTCAAGGTAAGCCAGACCTCAAGGTCAGGTGAAGCCCTACCAAGCCGCTCTCGTATTTTACAAGTCGGTCAAGATGGCTGCGGAGCAGAACGTACCCGGTGCGAAGACAGTTTACGAAGAACTGAAGGCACGCTTCCCCGGCAGCAAGTGCAAGACCGTCAAGGCAGAAACAGAATCCTAAGATGCGGCTATCCAAGGGGAATTTTTGGATAGTCAAAGAGCCGGTCTCTCTTAGAGACCGGAGTTTGGGTCTCAAAGACTGGAACTTGGGTCTCAGAGACCGGAGATTGGGACTAAGAGACCGGAGATTGGGTCTCAAAGACCGGAGATTGGGTCTCAGAGACCGGACTTCGGGTCTAAAAGAGAGAAACTTGCCCTGCAAGGCTGGACTGTTTATGGGATGGCCTTTGCCGTTGGTGAGATAGTATGCCGCTCAGGGGCTTTCTATCCGATGAAGAATTTCAAGATAGGACTCTTTTACACTGCCTAAGTCGCGGCGGAACCTGTCTTTGTCAAGCTTGTCGCCGGTTGATATATCCCAGAAGCGGCATGTATCGGGCGAGATTTCATCCGCTAGAACAAGAGCGCCCCCAGCGCTCCTCCCGAATTCAAGCTTGAAATCAACGAGCCTTATGCCCCGCCGCTTGAAAAAACCGGAAAGCATCTCGTTGACCGTAAACGCCAGCGACTTTATGGCCTCAAGCTCTATCCATGTTGAAGCGCCGAGAGCCAGCGCATGGTATTCATTGATGAGCGGATCGCCCAGCGCATCGTTCTTGTACGATAGTTCAAAGACAGGCGTTTTAAGAACAGCGCCTTCAGCAAGGCCGAGCCGCTTTGCCATGGAGCCGGCTATGGTATTACGCACAATGACTTCAAGCGGTACAATCTCTACTTTTTTACAAAGCATATCACGATCGTTGAGCCGAGAGACAAAGTGGGTAGGCACACCGCCTTTCTCTAAGAGGGCAAAGAGGTTCGAGGCGATTTTGTTGTTTATTATGCCTTTGTCCGCTATTGTTTCCTTTTTTTCACCGTTGAAGGCGGTCGTGTCGTCTTTATAGTGGACGATGACAAGTTCCTCATCATCGGTTGCATACACTATTTTTGCTTTTCCTTCATAGAGTTTTTCGCCTTGTATCATGATTCCGCCTCCAAAGCGGCGCCGGCAAGCTGCGCTCTCATTGCCTTTAGTTTTTCTTTTATCTTAGGGTATTTAAGCGACAAAATATGGCACGCCATATACGCAGCATTTGCCGCATTGTTGATGCCGACAGCCGCTACCGGAATGGGTTTAGGCATTTGCACTATACTGAGAAGCGCGTCAATGCCGCCAAGGCTGCCGGCCGACAGCGGCACGCCGACAACCGGAATAGTCGTATAGCTTGCTATGATGCCGGGCAAGTGGGCTGCAAGTCCTGCGCCTGCAATAATAACCTCAGTATCATCTGCTTCAAGGGCATGAACCGTTTCCAGAAGCAAATGGGGGGTACGGTGGGCCGAGACAACCTTAAAGCGGTAGTCAACACCAAAATCGTCTAATACCGCTGCCGCTTCTTTCATTACCGGCAGATCAGAGCGTGAGCCAAGAATAATTACAACATTCATAGCAGACAATGTAACACGCAATTCACCTTATGCCTAGCGCAATTTCGTCTTGAAAAGCGCAGGAGGAGCGGAGAAAAGCGGTATTTTGCAGCTTTAGGCTTGCGATTCCCTTCCAACCGGGTCAAAATAGACGCTTTTGAGCCTGCCTATTGCACTTACCTTGACACTTCCTCTTGATTGGCTATATTATGAACTTTGATTTTATTAAACAAATAAATGGTAAGGGGTAAAATAATGTGGTGGTTAAATATACTGCTTCCTCTTGCCGGGTTAATTGTTGGCTGGATTATTCGATGGCTATACGCCAGATTTCAATTAAGTGCGGCGGAACAACAGGCTGTACTGGTTAGACAAGATGCGATAAAAGAAGCTGAAGCAAAAAAGAAGGAGATACTTCTCGAAGCAAAAGAACAAGTTCTTCGCGATAAAAACCAGCAAGATAAGGAAACCCGGGAACGTAGAGCTGAATTACAGCGATATGAGCGTCGTGTTTTACAAAAAGAAGAAATCTTAGAAAAAAAAACAAATCAGATTGAAAAAACAGAACAGGTATTAACAGAAAAGGAACGCAGCCTTAATGAACGAGAAAAAGCATTAGTACAAGAAAAAAAACGATGCCATGCTGAATTAGAACGTATTTCCGGTATGACTTCTGAGGAGGCAAAGGCTCTTATTATTAAAAATTTAGAGAACGAAGCGCGGCATGATGCGCAGATAGTAATCAATAAAATTGAACAAGAGGCAAATCTTGCCGGTGAAAAGAAAGCAAGAGACATCCTCCTCACTACAATACAACGCATGGCAACAGAAATAACCGGCGAAGTTACAGTCGCAACAGTTACTTTACCCAATGATGAGATGAAAGGACGTATTATTGGGCGTGAAGGGCGTAACATTAGAAGCTTAGAGACGGAAACCGGTGTTGATATTATCATTGACGATACGCCGGAGGCAGTAGTTATTTCTTGTTTTGATCCTGTGCGCCGTGAAATTGCTAAAATTGCCCTCGAGCGCCTCATTCTTGACGGGCGCATACATCCGGCACGCATTGAAGAGATAGTTGCTAAAGTAACGCGTGATGTATCGCAGAAAGTCTTTGAAGAAGGTGAAAAAGTACTCTTTGATCTTGGTATTCATAACATGAAACAAGAGACGATTCGTGCCTTAGGCAGGCTTTATTTTCGTACCAGCTATGGACAAAACGTACTATCACACTCAAAGGAAGTTGCTATTATTGCAGGTTCTTTAGCCGCAGAGCTTGGTGCAAACCGTGAGCTGGCTAAACGAGCGGCGCTGCTCCATGATATTGGAAAAGGTATAGAGACGGATTCTGATCTTAACCATGCGGAAATCGGTATGGACATGGCGCGGAAGATGGGGGAAGATCCGCGGGTAATTAATGCCATAGGGAGCCACCACAATGATATTGAGCCTTCATGTGTTGAGTCGGTGATTGTACAAATTGCCGATGCTATTTCAGCAGCTCGTCCCGGAGCAAGGCGGGAAACATTGGATAATTACACTAAACGACTCGAAAATCTAGAACATATTGCCGAAGGTTTTACCGGCGTTGAAAAAGCTTTTGCTATACAGGCCGGCAGAGAGTTACGGATTGTAGTCAATAACGGGACTATTAGCGATGAGCAATCCAGAGAGATGGTAAAGGAGATTGCACGAAAAATTGAAAACGATTTGCGTTATCCGGGGCGGATCAAAGTGACCATTATCAGAGAAACGAGGATAGTAGAATATGCACGATGAGCAAGAGCGCATTAAACTTGTTATGATAGGTGATGTAGTCGGTGAGGCTGGACTGTCTGCCATTGAGTCAGGACTCCCGACACTCATACAAAGAATATCTGCGGACTTTGTTGTCGTAAATGGAGAAAATGCAGCGGAGGGGTTTGGTCTTACTACGGCGACTTTTGAATGTATACGGGCTGCCGGCGCTGACGTTGTAACTTCCGGAAACCATATTTGGGAAAAACGTGATTTCTGGCCTGTACTAGATACAGAACCGACTATTCTGCGTCCGGCTAACTATCCGGCAGGAACGCCGGGGCATGGGTTCGTCATAATTGAAAAAAACGGTATTAAATGGCTTATCGTAAATCTTCAGGGTCGGGAGCTAATGACTCCTGCCATTGATTGTCCTTTCAAATCTTTTGATACTATTTTTTCTACATCAGTATTAGAGCATGGGCTTTACATTCAAGATGGGCGGCTGGCACCGGACTGTATTGTTGCGGTTGATTTTCATGCTGAAACAAGCCGTGAAAAAGAAGCTCTTGGTCTTTATCTTGATGGTCGAGCTTCGGTGGTTGTGGGGACACACACTCATGTTCAGACTGCTGATGAAAAGATACTGCCTAATGGAACCGGTTATCTGAGCGATTTGGGGATGACCGGTGTTATCAGCAGTATTATTGGCATGAATACCGATATTTGTATACAACGAGAGCGAACACACATTTCCTATCGTATGGAGTGCGCAACCGGTACTGCAGCGATAAATGGGCTTGTTATAGAGATTGATCGGAAGACGAAAAAAGTAATGGCATTACAACGTCTGTATAATGTTGTATAACCCGTGTGCTATAGCTATCCCGTGCAAAGATCGGCTTTTGATGAATACTGTGGATAGCAAAAGCCCTGCACAAGCGGTATTGAACATACCGGCTATGCCTTGATAGCGATGGCAAAGAGCAAAAAGAGCGGTTGAAAAGATGATCATGGACGGTTTTTGGTTCTTGCGTAAGAGGTAAAACCGGAAATACCCCTCTTCAAGGTAGCCGCTGCAAAGAAATAAAAACACCATGCTGCAATATTGAACAAGATTTCCGGAAAACCTTATTCTTGCTGAATCATCAACCGGAAAAAAGAAATTCACAAAATACCGTATACATAACAAGAGGATAAATGCTGCTGTAAAAGCCCCTATATCGTGACGGCAGGGATATATCTCTTCTTTTTTCAGACTATGTAACCGGAATAACAAAAACCACAGTACGAACAGTGCCGGCAAATAAAAGAGAATGATACGGTTTGCCAATGAATGGATAGAAAAAGAGAACAGTTCCGGCGAACCTTCGGCAAAGACACCGGGAAAAAACAGCAGCATATATAAAAGAACCGGCTCAACTTTAGTCAGTATGGCTTGGGTCTGAGATATATCCTTTGAGAGAAAAATCATAATGTCTTCAATGGACGTGCAGTAACTTCACGTGAAAAAACACCGGCATGAAGCGGTTCGGCAGAATCGTAAGCTACGATTGCAAAATAGTACAAAGTACCGTTCTTTAAGCCGTCAATATGGACAGAATTGCGATTTCCTACATCAAGGGGAGAGGCGCCAAGGACTGCGTCTTCTCCAAAATATTCTCCGCTTGCAGTACCGTAGTATACTACATAACCGGCTGTATCTTTACTGGAACTTTGCCGCCACGATAAATCTACACTCCCATCGCCGGCAATTACCCTGATTTGTGTAGGCGGCGGCGGCGCTTCATTAGGAGAATAAACTATGCGTACTGTGTCCAAATACGGCGTTGTCTCTCCATCGCCACTGGGATAAAGGACAGTAGCGATTTGTACATAACGCCCTTTAATACCTGAAATCTCGATTCCAGGTATTAAGCTTTGCCATTCGGGCATACGGTAAGGGTTATTTGATGCTCGGATAAAAAATTCAATGGCGGAATCATCAGAAAAACGGAACTTGCCAGTTCCTCTATAAACCTCCTGTTGATTACCGCCCGATACTTCTATATTTAGAACATTACTATCCGGCTCGCCTAAATCAATGGGGATTGTTTCGGCAATACCGCCGGATAAAGGGTATCGGTACAGATCAATATCGCTAACAAACGACGAATGAATCTGGAATTCATCCATCATTCCCATAAATTCAGCACCGAGGATCAATTTCCCGTTACTTCCCGCAACCGGCAAGTATACTTCTCCATAATTATGACCGGTTACGGTAACGAACAGAACAGTTTCCAGTTGTCCGTTTATAAGATATTCTAGCAACCCTGAACGTGAATCAAAACGAATAAGATGATGACTCCATACTTTGGGTACTACGGTCGTGATGCTGTTAAAAGAAATAGCTGGTGAACCGGCGAAAAAGTTTGAAAAATCCCACTGTATCCGGTTCCTAGAAACCGTACATTGTATTTGTTGTAAAGCATAGTTGGCTGTTATTGAGTTCCATGACAGAATCCGTTCGCCGTTTTCCATATTTGCAGGGTAAAGCCAGAATTCTATAGTAAAATCATTTATTACTGTTCCGTCAGAAAGTAGTGCGTTTTTACTGCGCGGTTCTATTACCAAATTACTGGCTGTGTAGTTTCTGCCGACTCCAGCTTGAAGGAGCGCAGGGAATCCTGAGAAGTGCGCTGCTCCTGTTCCGGCGCGGACAAAAAATCCTTTGCTTGCACTAATGCCGGGTGCCGCAGTTACACTATAATGTCCAATCAAATCATTAAAATACTCAGGAACACCTTCATCAAACGACAAAAACATATCCAAAGAGTCGCTGTATTCCCCGGATGAGGAAAGTACAAGCACCGGATTTGAGCTGATATTTGACATTTCCTCAATTCGAGATCGGCTTTTCATTACTTGCCATCCTGTTTCACCGCCAATAATGATGGTTTTTTCACCGATTCCATATACAAGACCAGAAATAAAAAGGAAAATACATAAACTCAAATTTTTCATAAAAACCCCCTGTTTTCAGCAAAATCGGTAAGATTGACTGCTAATAAAAACAGCCCTCTTTAGTAGAGGGCTGTTACTGTGAGCCGCGCTGGATTCGAACCATCGACCCATGCCTTAAAAGGGCATTGCTCTACCTACTGAGCTAGCGGCCCGTAATCTTTAACAATTAAAACTACTTTATACCAATCCAAGTTTTTTGTCAAGTAACAAGTTGTGTAGCA
>JAITAM010000156.1 GCA_031284085.1 Spirochaetaceae bacterium | reverse complement strand
ATACACGTCTCAAGAATTGGGTCTCCGTCTTTATAGAGAGACAAACCTTCAATACTGTCTTTATAAATACCCAGCGACCGCCATACTCGGTTATTGTCCTCAACGATCTTTGCGCTTTGACAATAATCAGCAAAAGTTACCCCGCCGACAATCTGCTTTGCGCCTTTTGGAACAAAGAAAACATTGCCCGCCAGCGCGCAGCTGCCGTAAATCTCAGGATCGGCTGTGGGAAGCGGCGCTACTGCATACTTAATATCCGGAGCGTGCTGCTTAAGCGCCTCGCAGAACCAGTTGCCAATAGCAGTCATGGCTACCTTACCCTGCATAAAAGCATGGTCGGGAGAGAATGCAGCGCCGAGAGACGAGGTAAACGACCGCATCCGTTCCGGGTCCGCCTGCTGCGCATACGCCCTCTGCCATTCATAAACCCGCGCAACAGCAGGATTTGCAAGCGTAACCTTATCGTTAGCCTCGTCGTACACATCCGCTCTGAATTGGAAGGTCCATGTTGAAGGATCCGCACCAGCATCCAGCCACGGAATAAACCCGTAGCGGTCAACATCACGGCCGTTAGCCGCCATCTTGGTTAATTGAAGCGCATATTGATCAAGTTCCTCAATAGTTTTCGGCGGTTGAGTAGGATCGAGATTCGCTTCTTCAAAAAAATCCGTCCGATAAAAAAGCAAGGTAATATCAGTGTTCTGCGGGTAAATATACGTTACGCCTTTCCACTTCATGTAAGGCAGCAACCCTTGATTTGCCCGGCTCTCATCAAAGCCAATCTGCCTGAGCGCATCATCAATCGCCTCAAAAGCGCCCTGCGTTGCCAGCGCGTAACTTTGAGTCGGGGCATCCGATACGACAATATCGGGAACATCGCCGGAATTGATGGCCGCCATCAGTTTGCCGTTCCTTACCCCCGCCCCTTCAGGTACATAAGTAGATTCAATGATGTACTGATCCTGATCCTTCTCAAATTCCCTCATGCGCCACTTGTCCCACGTTTCAGAATCGCCGCCCCACGGATACCAGTACTGTACTGTGGTCTTTGTTGACGCGCTTGTGCCTGCACCTGCGGGGCTAGCCGCAGCGCTTCCTCCACTTTCTTTTTTCTGACACCCAAAAAACAAAGCCGCCATGCTTGTTGTTACCAACAAAGCGTATACTAAACGCTTTTTCATTCCCTTTTCTCCCCATTAACCATTAAAATACCGTATCGTAACGTATACGGCTTCAAATCAAAAAGATGTAATCGCTTTCAAATTTTGGAAAGCGTCTCCTGCGGATGCGTTTTCCAATGTGCAATCCTTTCGCTGTTGTCCGCATCCCATTTGATATTAAAATCAAAGCCAAAAGATTCAAACCCATCGACAAAGCTGTACGTGCCTCCCGGATAAAAACCCGCATGGTACAATTTGCTTCCACAGCCCTCTAGAGTTTTGAATGTTTCATCTTTATCCGCCTCGCTAATTTTGAACCCAATGTGTTCAACTCCCGGCCCGTGTGCATCCAACCACCGTTTCCACGGACTATCACTGGCACCGGGTTCGGTTATTTCAAGCACAAGGTTTTCAAATTCCAGTACTGCAAGGCGGCAATCCGAATAATCCCCCTGTTTACCGTCTGTGAACGCTGGAACCGCGTCCGGTTTAGGCAGGTTAAAAATCTTCACTGCAAGATCCGGAAACGCTTTTCGGTAATTTGCAAGAAGCTGATCCAAATTATTAACGACAAGGTTAATTTGGCAAACCGTTTTTGAATTTACTCCCAAAACATACCCTCCTCAAAGTTACAAGTCTAAAGAATAATAAGTTATTCATGCTACAATTTATCATAGGCACGATAGTACAGAATTGTCAAGGGACAAATGAAGCGCGGAATATGTCGGTGCATATTCTAAATATGTCGGTGCATATTCCAAATATGTCGGTGCATATTCCAAATATGTCGGTGCATATTCTAAATATGTCGGTACATATTCCAAATATGTCGGTGCGTATTCCAAATATGTCGGTGCGTATTCCAAATATGTCGGTGCATATTCTAAATATGTCGGTGCATATTCCAAATATGTCGGTGCATATTCTAAATATGTCGGTGCATATTTCATCATTATATTACTTGACAAGAGTAATAGAGGTAACTAATATTACTTCGGCTCAATAACCTTTTCTTCAAAAACAAAATTCAAAGGAGATAAGAGAGGTGAAAAGGAGTAACAATGAAACACCGCTGGCTTCCCACTAAACGGGTTGAACAGGTCAATATGGCCAGAGTATGGACAGAAATCGGCACCGCACGAGGTGCAAGTCTGGGTATTCCCGACAAGGATATTACAGAGCTGGGGGGGCTTACCACGCAGGCTGAAACCTGCCTTGACCATGTCCTTTCAGGAGAACGCTCTCCTATTAGCATTGCTGAATGTAACCGTGTCTTTAGCACCCTTATCGCAAAAATGCAGTATATTAAAGAGCGCTTTTTTCTTTCGCCGCCTTTGGTAGACGAGGACTACTCTGCTTTGCTGCTGCGTATGCCGAACCGTAACTATTCTCCCATAGCGCAGCCTGATGCTGTGCCTTCCATAACGGTTAGCTTCCCTGCGCCCGGGCAAGTTGTGCTAAACCACAGAGGCCCCCTTAACGGCAAAGCCTCAAACGATCCCCGTGCGGATGAAAAAGTTTGTATAGGCTTCGGCTTTATTGGAGAAGGGAGCGCAGGGAGCTTTATCAAGATGACAGAAGTTCCAACAAGCGGGTCAGAGCTGCCCAACAGAATTACAAGCAAACGAAAAAACCTTCAAATCGACTTTGATTTATGCCGCGGTATGATGCTCTACCTTTCAGCCTGTTACATGAACGCCAAAGACGAACCGGGCCCGTGGGGACCCGTAAGCGCAGTAACTGTCCCGTAGCTCCTGTACTACTCAAAATCAAAGTTCAGGGGCCTCTTTGACCAAGTGCAGCGCAAGGTCTGCCTAAACGTATCTATCTGAAGCCTAAGGCTTAAAAGACTTAGAGGCGCCGGTTTATTTATTGAATGTTTTTTTAGTATTGAATGTTTTTAATAAGGGTGTTATCATTTTTTATAGTGGAGGATCATTGAAACATGGAATACGTGAACGAAACCGAAGGGCTTGGCCGAGTTTTGAACAATACAAAATTGTACATTCGGTTATTAACTAAGTTCAAAGATGCCAATAATTTGAATGATATTTTTGAGGCGCTGCAAGCCGAAGATTATGTGAAAGCACAAAGTGCGATACATACTATTAAAGGCATAGCTGCAAATCTATCGCTTACTGCTCTGTATGAACAGAGTAAGAGCTTAGAGATAGAGATTAAAGCTCATGCTGTCCAAGAAGATTCTCTAGAAAAGATAAAAGTATGTTTCGCTGAAACTATAGGTGCTATAAATAAGGTGCTTAGCCGTTATGTCTGATACTATTCCAACAGTACTTGTTGTTGATGATGTTGATATGAACGTGATGATCCTTGAGGAAATCCTCAAGGATACTTATCACGTTATTACTGCTAATAATGGAATACAAGCTCTTGAAGTGCTTCATTCAACAACGACACTTCCTAAAATTATTTTACTTGATATATTCATGCCGGAAATGAACGGGTATGAAATGTTTGAGAATATGAAAAGGGACTCTTCTCTCAGACGAATACCAGTCATTTTTATTACAACGTCTGATTCAGAAACCGAAGCTCTCTCAACCGGGGCTGTAGACTTTATTTCTAAGCCTTTTTTGCCTGAAATTGTTAAGCTGCGGGTAAAGAATCAAATTGAACTAAAAAATTACAGTGATAATCTTGAAGCAATGGTTGCTACAAAAACCGCAGAAATGACTGCAACATTGGATAATATACTCCAGTCTATGGCTAATATTATTGAATACCGGAACCTTGAATCAGGCAGCCATGTAAAACGCACCCAGTATTTAGCAAAAGCATTGATTGATTACATCTTAGACACTCCTTCTGCGTACAGAGATGAACTCATTGATCTGAAGCCGGATATTATTGTTAAATCGGTAGTACTCCATGATGTTGGCAAAATAGGTATTCCCGATAAAATACTGCTCAAGCCCGGAAAGCTTGATCCGGAAGAATATGAAATTATGAAAACCCATACTACTGTAGGCAGAAATATTATTGAAGAAATAATGAAAGCTGTAAAAGATCAAGACTTGATGTACCTTAAACACTGTCAAGGCATTGCCACATATCACCATGAACGTTTTGACGGCAATGGTTATCCGAGCGGGCTTGCCGCTTTTGATATACCGTTGGCCGCTCGGATCGTATCATTAGTTGATGTGTACGATGCGTTAGTGTGTACCCGTGTTTATAAAGCAGCTCTTGCACATGATGAAGCTATAGCAATTATAGCCAAAGGAAAAGGAACACAATTCGATCCATTTCTTACCGATAGAGTCGTTGAAATTAGCAACCGATTTGAAGAAATATCACGACGCATCCAATAATAACTGACTGATACCGAAAAAAAAGCCGCTAATCGCGGCGATATAATTCTTTTTTGTTTATTGATGTAGTATCATCAATTTAACAAATTGGGGGGTAGAGTAATGAATGAAACACAGAAATCATATCTTGCCGCTGTAGGCGGATGTACTTTAGCGGAAATTGTTATTATGGTAGTATCAATACTCCTTTTCCGTGGAAGTGGTGGACAAACGTGGGCTTTTTTGGTGCTTGCAGGGGTAAGTGTGGTGTTCCTTTGTGGAAGTATATTCAACTATTACCGAAGCAGTTTGATTTTTAAGGAAGATTTTCAAGGCGGGCAGCTAAAACCAGACTTTAATAAGTCTGGTTTGAAGACCCTAGGCGACCTGCCGCTGCATGGGCTAGCGATTGAATTAGTTATAATAGCAGCATACATAGGCATCATTACGTTTTGCGGAACGATCTTAGGCATCCAATCGGGGGTGCGTGTGGGTGTCTTTTTATTTCAGTTGGCTTTTTGTTTTTTATTCTCAGGTGTTGCTTATATCATCACAGATAGATTAGTATCAGTTTTCTTAGATTCTCAAAATATTATTCGCTATCCTTTGGAACTTTTGGAGTCCCGGCAGGCGCGCAAGCTGTTAATCATTCCTCTTTTTATTTGTATTGTAGTTGTCTTGCTTGCAGGGGCATCAATTTTCTTGTTACTGGACGTAACAAAGCAGAATAATACTGAAATGTTCCGAAAAATGCTTGGCATTTTAGGTGTTTCATTCTTCATTTTCCTTCTTATAATATCATACGCTTTTGTAAATCTTGTTAGACACGTTCAAACTATCTATAATAATGTCATTCAACAGGCAGACCAATTAGTTTCTCAAAACAAGAACCTCAAACAGCGTATTCGTGTGGTTTCCATTGATGAGATTGGAAGTATTGTGGAACGCCTGAATCTTTTTTGTTCAAATATTGCTTCTACTATGCGGGAAGTTAAAAAGATACAGCAGGAATTTATGAGTATCGGCAGCAGTCTCCAAGAAAATGCAAAAATAAGCGCTTCTGCTGTTTCTCGAATTGCTGAAAGCATCAGCGGTGTAAAAAATGTATCCCAAAAACAAGCCGATCTTGTTACTGATTCAAGCGAGGCGGTCGAGAAAATCGTTCAGATTATCAATGCTATGGGAAAAATGATAGCAGAACAGGCGCGCAGCGTGAGTTCTTCTTCTGAGGTAATAGACAAGCTGGTTGAAAATATCAACCATGTAAGCACCTCTAGTGCCATCATGGCAGAACATTTTACTGAACTTATATCTCTATCGGAGCAGGGCAGGCGCGCACAGGAAGAATCAAAAAATAAAATCGCTCTCATAGCAGAACGTTCATCGGCGTTGCTGGAAGCAAATAAAGTCATTGCTACAATAGCCAGTCAAACCAACCTGCTTGCTATGAATGCAGCTATTGAGGCGGCTCATGCAGGCGATTCCGGCGCAGGGTTTGCCGTAGTAGCCGATGAAATCAGAAAACTTGCAGAAACTTCTGCCGATCAATCAAAAAATATCCGTCAAGAAATCAATATGGTTCAGCGGGCTATTACCGAAGTTGTGAGCGCTTCAAAAGATTCTGAAGATGCCTTTATTCGGGTTTCCGATCGTATTGGAAAAACAGATGTCGTTGTACAGGAAGTAAAGCGGGTAATGAACGAACAGAAAGTCAGTTCCTCTCAAATAGTAAAAACGTTTCAAGTGGTAACTCAAGTTACAGATAATGTGTATAAAAGTTCACAGGAGCTGGGTGATGTTAGTAAACAAGTACTGAATACAATGGTAAATGCAAAGAAGGCTTCTCAAGAAACCCAATCGCATGTTGCGCGTATTACAGACGGTTTTGGTGATGTGGAAAATTCTTCGGAAAAAGTTAGTAAAGTTACAGAAAAGATGATTGTTAATATCAATAGCATGGAGGCATTGGTTGCTCACTTTACAACCTAGTTGCACAGAGAAAAGAAATGTATGCGTTGGTGCTGTTTGAAGCGGAACAGACATTTTTGAGTCGGCTTGAAGCGGCTCTTGCGGGAATAACGGTAGTCCATGCAAAGAATGCTGCTATAGATCCGCATATAATACAGAACACCGAGATTATTTTTGGCAATCCGGAGCCAAAAACGCTTGGGGCGTATAAAGCGCTTAAATGGATACAGCTTCAATCGGCTGGGACGGAAGGTTACGATAGGGCGGCGCTTGGTGCTGAAACTACTGTTACCAATGCAACCGGTGCATACGGTCATGCTATTGCTGAACATATAGTTGCGTGTGTGTTTTCATTATATAAACGTCTGCACCAGTATCGTGATGAACAGAACAAAGGGCGCTGGATGCCGCGTGGAACGGTAAAAAGTATCAAAGGTTCTTTAGTACTCGTGGTCGGTTTGGGAAATATCGGGGGAGAGTTTGCTCAAAGAATGAAGGCGCTTGGTTCTTCTGTAATAGGAGTGAGGCGGATCGGTGTCGACAAGCCGGATTTTGTTGATGAGCTTGTGTTGATTAACCGGCTTGATGAAGTGCTGCCTCGTGCGGATATTGTTGCTCTTTGCCTGCCGGGTACTAGCGGAACCAAAGGGCTTTTTAATCGGGAACGGCTTGCACTAATGAAGAGGGGCGCTGTTCTTGTTAATATCGGCCGCGGGTCTGCGGTTGACACTGACGCTTTGTGTGATAGTCTTGAATCCGGTGCGCTTGGCGGTGCGGCGCTTGATGTAACTGATCCTGAGCCGCTTCCTTTAGGCCACAAACTCTGGCGTATTGAAAATGTTATTATTACACCGCATGTATCGGGTGGTTTCTCTCTGCGTGAAACCTACGAGGCAATTTTATCAATTTGTATTGAAAATGCAGTCCGCTACAAAGCTGGAAAGCCGCTGATGAACACTGTAGATTTAGAAACAGGCTACCGGACAGGCTCAACCTCTTTCTAGAGTCAGAGTCGTACTCCGTTCCCGATACAACGCAAAGTTTAGGAAGAGGCCGTGCCTGCGTTCCCTCTCCCGCTTCTTTCAGGCAAAAAGCCGTACACCATTCCCGATACAACAACCTTTGAAGCAGCCTGCGGCTGAGACCTCCGACCTCAGAAAGTTGTCAGTTTGGACCGTATCATGCCAGAACTATGTCAGAACTTAAAACGCCCTATGATAAACAAACAGAGAGTAGAACAGCAATCGAAAGGTTAGAGCAGGCTGACCTGCCTGTAGGCAAAAGGTGTGCGCTTATTCTCGGTACAATGCCGAACCTTTTTCTATGGAATATGAGTCTTTTACGATCGTTTATAAAGCCAAAAACCCGTACCTCCGCTCCCGATACAATGCCGAAACGTTGAAACAAGCTGGCCTTGAGGTCTGGCCTGTTCTGACCATTATCACATAAGGCGGAGAGCTTCCACAAGTTCCCGGCGCTACTATCAAAGGGCGGGGTGCGGCTTTTTGCTTACAAGCAGGCCGTGCCTGCGGCTGCTGCCGGACGAACCATGGTGTAATGGGTAATATCGGGGGAAAGAGCGTCTTCTCTCAATTTTTG